>JBEKGL010000222.1:0-6550 GCA_050012815.1 Thermoguttaceae bacterium | reverse complement strand
CGGATCTTGGCCGCCGTCACGACCGCGCCGATGGGCATTCCGCCCAGCAACGTCGGCGTGCTGGTTTTACACGGACGCGAAAAAGTCCGCCGATTCGCCGCCGATGCCTGCGACTCGTTCAAGCGCTTGCTGAAAAGAATGAATCCGCTCATCATGGGCTTCATGCGCCTGACCATGAAAAAGGCCGACTACCAGGCGATGCGCGATTTCGTCGTACCCTTATTGAAATATCTTACCAATATGAACGAGCGGGGATTGGATCGCTTTGTTTACGACGCACCGGCCGTGCTGTTGTTCCATTACGGCCCCACCGACGACGCGGCCGATAGCCACATCGCCACGACTTATGCTATGCTGGCGGCCGAATCGCTGGGCTTGGGCAGTTGCATGATCGGCTCGACCGAGGCGCTCGGCCACGATAAAAAATGGCGGCAAAAATACGGCATCCCCGCGGAAAATAAAATCGGCTTGGCTCTCACATTAGGATATCCCGCCGTCGTCTACCACAGCGCCATCCGCCGCCGATTGGCCTCCGTAAAGATCGTATAACAAATCCGGCCGAAAAGCGAACCATTGAAAAACATCGCTGGGACGAATTGCCCTGCCGCCTTTTCTTTATGCGCACACCCGCCGTTGGTTTTCATTGACACGGGCGTCCATCAGGATTAAAATCACCATAGAAGGAGGTGCGCATGATTCCTGAATTTGATGAACGCGGCTATTTGCCGCCGGGATTGCATCGGGCGACGCTTGAGGAAATCCAGCAGCGTTTCGGCCGACAATCCGAACTGCGGCGGGTGCAAATGTAATCGCTACGCTGGCTGGTCGATATGGCTCGCCAGGCGGGCGTTCTGCGGTTGGTTATTAACGGCAGTTTTGTTACCGATGTTTTCGAACCCAACGATGTGGATTGCGTTTTGTTGGGTGAAACCGGATTTCCTCGTGATATTGAGGCTGAAAGCAATATAATTAACGGGTTACCCTTTTTAGAAGTTCAATTGGTCAATCAGGAAGGTTTCGATTTCTTTGTAGAAACTGTGTTTGCCACTGATCGAGACACTATTCCCAAGGGTATGGTGGAGATAATCTTATGAAATGGCATGAAATCAGAAACATTGAACCGACTCGTGAAAAACTACGTTTGTTGGAAGATCGCTACGAAAAAATCCGCCGCGAAAAATTGGGCGACGATCATGTGCGAGAACTAACCTTGCAATCCTTGAAACGCATGATCAACCAACTTACCGAGGAAATCGCCCGTTATGAAGCCCATGCCGGCGGCGGGGTGAAATAAAAGAGCAGTGAGATATTTCACGGACAGATAACAGTGGCTTCTTCTGGTGAAATTGAGTGTCTTTTCTTGTAAAATATCTTTATTACTAGTTTTTCGCGCTCATTTTTCTTGCCTGGCGGCACTAGTATAGTGGGCGCTAATCTGCTACCGGCTACGACACGTACGTGGTGTAAAGAATGTCAGAACGCACCGATGCCGAATTGGTCGAGGCGGCCTGCAATGGCGACGTAAGCAGTTTTGGCGAACTGTACCGCCGTCACTATGCGAAAGCCGTTGGAATCGCTTATTGCGCGACCAGCGACCATCACCTGGCCGAAGACGCCGCCCAGGAAGCGTTTGCCGTCGCCTGCTGCGACCTGGGCCGATTACGGCGGGCAGACAAATTCGCCGGTTGGTTGATGGCGATTTGCAGAAAGGCGGCTCGGCGTGTTGCAAGATCGAAATTGCGACATCCTTTGTCTGAAGATATACCGAGTACGGCGGATCCGAATCCCGATGACGACAGAGCAGAAGAGGTGCGGCAATCGGTGCGGCGGTTGCCCGCCTCGGCCAGGGAAGTAATTGTGCTGCACTATTTTAGCGGCCTGACGCACGAGCAGATTTCCGCCACTTTGGGCATTTCCCCGCAGGCGGTTCACGGACGGCTCATTCGAGCCAGACGGAAGATCGCGGAAGACCTCAGGCTCAACGGCCTGATAAGGAGAAAGATATGAGTTTCCCCATAGACGACAGTGAACTGGATAAGGCACTGGCCGAGGCGTTTGCCCCGACGCCGGTCGCCGATTTCGACGCATGGCAAAAACAGCACTCCGATGCGTTGGCATATCTCAATCCGCAACGAAACAAAACTTTATCCATAAGGAGAAGACTTATGAGTCGAACCATCATATTCGCCGCAACCGCCGTAGTTCTGCTCTGCGTTTGGCTTGGTTTATCCGAGTTCGGCGCTCACGGCCCCGGAACCGGAGCCTTCGCGCAAGTTTTAGAGCAGATTGAAAAGGCCAAGACCATAACGTGGAAGACGAATTTCTTCGAACACATCACAAGTGAAAACGAAAAGAACACGTGGGCAAAAACTCATGTTGCTGAATGTGCATTCAAAGCGCCGGGATTTCGCCGTGAGGTAAGGTTCGACGAAAAGGGGCAAGTCGAGAGAGTGGAAATAAGTGATTACATCCATGGTCGCACATTGACCTGTTCTCCAAAGGAGAAGAAAGCAACAATTAAGGAAACCGAACCCGATGCAACCCCTTCAGGACCATTTGATTATTGTCGAGAGAAACTGAATGCTCCCAACCTGCAATGGATTGGAAAACGAAATACGGCGACCGGGGAGGTAAACGTTTTTCGAAACGCTTACAGGGACCACGATAACGAACGCGATTGGAGCATCGATTTCTGGATCGATGCCAAGACCAAGCAACTTGTCGCAACGTATTCACCCGGTGCCGATATTTACGATCCCGAGAACGATCCTGCACGCAACAATCCGCCCGGAAACGCATGGAGCCATCATGCCATGGGGGGCGGGGAAATTGACATTCGTTACGATGTGGCACTCGATGATTCGCTTTTCCGGCTGGAACCGCCCGAGGGCTATGCCGTTGAGGTCAAACAGCGCGACCGCATAACCGAGAAAGAGATGATCGACTACCTTGGCATTGTTGCCGATTTCAACGATAAAATGTTCCCTGATCAGGCATTTCCACAACCATTCAACTTAATGAGCAAGATCAATCGCGCCTTGCATAAGCAAGCCTACCCCAAGTCCGGGGATGAGTTGACTGCGGCCGAGCGAAAGCTCTTGGACACAGACATGCATTATTCCTGGCGTTTTGGAACAGTGGGCAATGCGCCCATCTTGGTATTATTTGCTTGGGATCCCGATAGCATAGTCAAAGACAGTTTCCGCTACCTGGGCAAAGGCGTCAAACTCGGCGATAAGGACCGTATCGTTTGCTGGTACAAGCTGAAAGATGCCAAGGATCCTAAAACATATCGAGTGCTTTACGGCGATCTGAGTGTGAAAGACGTTGCACCGGAAGATTTGCCTCTGCCGGTCGAGCCATAATTATACAAACTTTTAATGCGGATTTGTTTTCTCTAGCCCAGGCGTTTTTACCTTGGTAGAAATAGCAACGGGAAAGTGCATTTGGCTACCAAGCGATCCCTTTTCTCTAGCCCAGGCGTTTTACGCCTGGGATGGGGAGAATTCCACAAACCCCTTTATTCAGCCCCTTTAGGGGCGATCGAGGTCTGGGCTGGATGAACCCCGTAAACGGGGTTGACATTGATGGTTTACTGTAACGGCTTTCGGCCCCAGGTATAAACACCTGGGCTAGGTAAAAAATGTCAAACAGCGATGACGCAGAAAATTTATTCTACCGTCCCCAATGCAAACTTTAGCGACGTCGAAAACAGCGTATAAAGAAAACTCTGATCGACTTTGCGCCGGGGTAGATTGGCGGGCGGTTGGAATAGGGAGTCTTTCTCGGGCGCGTTGATCTTCCAATCGGCGAATTTCACGCTGCCTTCCACGCCCGGAAAATTAAACGTCAGGGTTTGCGGCGTGCATTCTTCAGGTTTTCCAAGAGGAACATTTTCGCTGTCGCCGATCATGCGAGCATAGCGCCGGGAAATTTGGGACAGCCCCAAATCGTCCTCCGACTTGAGTTCCAATTTTATGCTGGTGGGGATTTTTCCCTGGAGCGACATCTGAATCACCCGATCGCCATCGATCGTGTTCTCGAATTTCGCCGCGATCAACCGCTCCAGAACATCCGGCGCAAGGGCCACG
Organism: Thermoguttaceae bacterium; assembly: GCA_050012815.1. Classification (GTDB taxonomy): domain Bacteria; phylum Planctomycetota; class Planctomycetia; order Pirellulales; family Thermoguttaceae; genus JBEKIK01. The sequence continues at coordinate 2,459 of JBEKGL010000222.1, read as the reverse complement.
CTGTTCAGCACTCCGCAGAGCATCCGCAACAAGGCCACCTGCTTGGCATCGAAGAATTCCAGCGGATCTTTAAGCGCCGGAACGGGATCCTTGGTCCCATCGTAAACCTCTTTGCCTCCGGTCGCCATCCAGGGATGATCGCTCTGCCCGATGGATATTTCGGTCCCGCCCGGCAGTTTGCAGGAAAACGCGAACTTGCCCTGCGTGCCGCGGACCAGGCGGAAATGGCCTGCCTCTTGCTGTTGATCCATCCTGGCAATCGTTACCTCCAAATCCACTATGTGGCATTTACCAGGCTTGGGCTTGTCGCCCAGGATCGCGGCGGCCTGCCCGAGCACTCCGGCAATCGTCTGAAAGGGCGTGGATTGTTTTCCCACAACCGGCGGCGCAGTGCCGGGCGGAAGATCCTGGGCAAAGAAATCGGCGGTGGATTTCAGCACCCGGGGCAGTTCGGCCATCGACGTGTAATGCCCCAAGCCTTGAATCCACTCGACCCGGTCGCTCATCTCCATTGCGGCGGCGAGTTTTTCGGTGCACGTTTTGGGAATCACTTCATCCTCGGCCGCGTTTATCATCATCACCTTGCCCTGCCGTGCCTTTTCTTTAAGGCCTGCGGCGAATCGAAGCGGATCGACCTCGGCGATTTTGCCTTCGATATCGCCGCGCTCTTGCGGCGGAAGGGCCAGAATCATTTTGCTAAGCGGCCGGGTTTCCCGGGCGTGATGGATGATTTTCATCAGATCGCCGCCGGCCAGAAAGAACGCGGCCCGATTGATCCGCGGCTCCCCGCCTGCCGCCGTGGCCGCGATTATCCCGCCCAGGCTGATGCCCGTCACCCCGATGCGATCCGCATCGACCTCCGGCCTGGAGGCCAGCACGTCGATGGTCCGCCGTAAATCCTCTCCGGCTTGGGCAATCGCGCCGGCGAACATTTTGGGATCTTTTGCCAACACCTCCGGTCCGCCGGGCAGGCCCCGCTCGCCGTAATATGGCAGTCTGAACATTATTGCCGGAACGCCCCGCAAGGCCAGCACCGAGCAAACCATGTCGGTCAAGGCGTCGTTGCCGTCGAGGATGTGCAGGCAGATCACGGCGGGCCGCCGCGCGTCGCCCGGCGTAATGCCGTTGGGAAGATAATAATCGGCCGGCACGGTATTGTTCCGCTCCAGGGCAGTTTTCACCGGCGAGGGAAATTTTATTTCATACACCCGATATCCGTTGCGCTGCGAGCGGAATTTTATTTGATAATCGAAGGGAACATTATTGAAAGTCTTTTCAACGGCGACCGTTTGCCAGGTATCGCCCGGAGCGCCGGCGGACGGGGCATCGGCAAAAGCCGGTCTTGCGGTCCGCCAAACAGGCGCGCCAAAGCATCCGATAATTATTAACGCAAGCGCCGACTTTCCATAAATCCGTTGCGGCATGTGGTTCCTTCTCCTTGTAATCAGGCGGCAAATCAGGTATCGTCTCCAATTAATAGGGTGCCAGATTTCCCCTTATAATGCAATTGCAATATGGGAAATTCTCCCGGCACAAGCGCCGGGGGTAAACATTAATCCCGAAACTGTCGTCCAACCCGTGAGGATTTAATCACATGCCGCGAAAAAATCCCTGGCTCGTGTTTCTTTTGCCCTTCGTGGTGTTTATGCTGGTCGGGTCCCTGGAGCCCACGCCCGATAAGCTCGGCGGCGAATCCATCGGCCTTGCTATTCCGTACAATTGGTATCCGGTGATTTATACGGTCAAGGTCGCCCTGACATTGGCGGCAATCGCCTTTGTACTGCCCGGGTATCGGCAGTTTCCCTTTCGCATAACTTTACTTTCGATCCTTGTGGGCGTGGTGGGCATTTTTATTTGGATCGGCCTGTGCCGATTGGATGTGGAACACACCTATCTTCAGCCGGCGCTGGAACGCATCAAGCTGGGCTGGATCATCGGGTCCGGCCAGCGGGCGGCGTTTGATCCCTTTAAGCAATTAGCCAACGAGCCGGTCAGGGCCTGGATTTTTCTGGCGACTCGCTTTTTCGGACTGGCCCTTATAGTGCCGGTGATCGAAGAATTCTTCCTCCGCGGTTTTATTATGCGTTTCGCGGTCGACCAGCAATGGTGGGAAGTGCCCTTCGGCAAGGTGAACCGCCTGGCCCTGATCCTGGGCACGCTCGTACCGGTGCTGATGCATCCGGCCGAACTTCTCGCCGCCGCAGTATGGTTTTCTTTGGTAACCTGGCTGATGCTCCGCACCCGCAACATCTGGGACTGCGTTGCCGCCCACGCCGTAACAAATTTTCTGCTGGGCATCTATGTAATAACCTCGGGAAATTGGAAACTGATGTAAAACGGGGGTGGGCAGTTTACTGCCCACTGTTCACTCCCCCACCACCCACTGATAACTGATTACTGAAAACTTGATAAAAACCGCTTGCGGTTTCGCGCTCAATATTTCCCGAAAGGAAACGTTT
>JBEKGL010000221.1:0-6558 GCA_050012815.1 Thermoguttaceae bacterium | reverse complement strand
AGGTGGAGCGGAGTCTGCGCGTGCTCGACGGCGGGGTGGTGGTCTTCAGCGCACGGGAAGGAGTCGAGGCCCAGAGCGAAACCGTGTGGCGCCAGGCCGACAAGTATCACGTGCCCCGACTGGCGTTCATCAACAAGATGGACCGGGAAGGGGCCGATTTTTTCGGCACTTTGGACGAAATCCGCACCCGCTTGGATTGCATACCCATCCCGCTGAATTTGCCCGTCGGCGCTGGCCCGCCACACGTGAAAGAGGCCTTTCGCGGGATAATCGATCTGATATCGATGCAATCGCTGGCCTTTTCCGACGACCGCAACGGCGCGACGATCGTTGCCGGCCCAATACCCGACGAATTGCATGACGAGGCCGATCTTTGGCGCTCCCAGATGCTCGACCAGCTTTCGCTTTATAGCGACGAACTGACCGAACTAATGCTCGGCGGCGTGCCGGCGCCGGACGCGCTGTTGCACAAGGTCATCCGCAACGCAACGCTGCACGGCATGATCGTGCCGGTGTTTTGCGGCTCGGCCCTGGACGGCATCGGCGTGCAGCCGATCCTGGATGCCGTGGCCGCGTATCTGCCCAGTCCGGCCGACGTCCCGCCGGTGGAAGGCATAAACCCGAAAAAGAAAGACGCGAAAATCACCCGCCGCTCCGATTCCGAAGAACCATTCTGCGGCCTGGTCTTCAAAATCCAAGCCGACCGCCACGGCGATTTGCACTACCTGCGGGTTTATTCCGGCCGACTGAAGGCCAACTCCCGCGTGTACAATCCCGGCAAGGACAAAAAAGAAAACATCCCCCAATTATGGCGAATCCAGGCCGACCGCCGCACGCAGGTCGACGAGGTTTCGGCCGGCGACATTATCGGCATAATCGGGCTGAGGCACTCGGTCACCGGCGACACGCTCTGCGACCCCCAAGAGCCCATCATCCTGGAATCGATCACCTTTCCCGAAACCGTCATTTCCATGGCCATCGAACCGGAAACCTCGACCGAGCGAAAAAAACTCTCCGACGTGCTGGACATGATGAAGCGGCAGGATCCCACATTCCGCGCGCGCGAAAACGAGGAAACCGGCCAAACGCTCATCTCCGGCATGGGCGAACTGCACCTGGAAGTCATCAAGCATCGCCTGCTGCGCGACTTCAAGCTGAACGTCCGCGTGCACAAGCCCCGCGTCAGCTACCGCGAGACGATCGAAAAAACCGTGGAAGTTATGGGCGAGTGCCACCGCAACATCGGCGGGCAAATGCTCTCCGCCAAAATCCGTATACGCATGGAACCCTTCCCCAAGGGCCAAAAACCGGTTACCGTGGTCGTGGCGCCGGGCATCGAACTTCCGCAGGAATATCTCAATGCCGCAATCGAAGTCCTAAGCGAACAAGGCGAAGGCGGCGGACTGCTGGGCTTCCCGCTGATGCACGTGAAAATCACCGTGCTTTCAGGCGAGAAACACGATACCGAGTCCAACGAACTGGCCTTCCGCTACGCCGCCGCCGACGCCTTTATGAGCGGTCTGCGCGGGGCGGGCATCGTGCTCCTGGAACCCATCATGCGCATGGAAGTCACCACGCCCGAGGAAAATCTTGGCGAAATCACGGGCGACCTGCAGCAGCGCCGCGCAACCATCGTCCGCACCCACGTCCGCGGCAAAAACACGGTCATCGATGCCCACGCCCCGCTGGCCAATCTTTTCGGCTACTCCTCGGCCATGCGCGGCCTGAGCCAAGGCCGCGCCACCTGCACCATCGAGCCGCATTCCTACGGCCCGGCGCCGACAGAGGTACTCCAGAGTTTCATGTAACCATAAAGCATTCACAAATTGTGTGATGGCGGGCGAAAGCCGACGATCAAGGCCCGGCTATTTGGAAAACCGGGGCGTGGGCAAACATCGGGAGAGGCTGCCCAACCAACGAAGTCATTGTCTCGTAATGTCTCGTGTCTATGCCTGTCTTCATCGAGGTTTCCGCCAAGCAGGACACTCAGCCCCCACTTGCGGTGAGGTGCGCGGCGGGGTGGCACTGACGAAAGGGGCTGAGATTGTGTGCCACTGGCTTTGCCAGTGTGTTGGGCGGGTTGACGCTCCAACGGGTAACGGGTTTTAAAGTGAGGAATGGAACATTGGAAGAAGCTACGGCAGTGCTTCGCTATGATAGTAGTTCACGATCTACACGAAAAAGCCGTTTCCCGATGAGTTCCACACAAGCATTGGCAAAGCCAGTGGCACACTTCAAAGCGAACATCGGCCCGGCAACCAAGAGCCGCCGCCCGGCGGAAACTGCAAATGCAGCGGTCATCCAGAGCGACTGATATTAGCCAAACTATTGCTCCAAGCAATACAACAATCACTGCCGGAAAAACCGGGCAAAGGGTGCATTTCTAATCTGAAAAATCCTATTTATCGCACCTTCCATGGGGTGGGATCGGTTTCGGTCATAACGACACGCGCTGTGATGCCCGATCTGCCGATTCTTGCGATTTCCGGCCTTGTGTCGGCAGAGCTAAATTCTTTCCGCCAAAGGCTTTTCGTATGCCGATACCCTGCATGGATTTAAAAAAATGACGGAGTCGCATTTACAAGGATTTACGCCCATGGGAAAAGACACCTATCGCGTGGTTACTCGCGGCGCGGACGGCCAGATTCGCATCCGCGATTACGACAATCAAGATGCCTTGCAAAAACGGCACACGCAAATCGGCGTGGACGATTGCAGCACCGATCTGGGCCTGCGCGGGCTGCCGGTTTTCCGCGGCCTGGTCGGGCCGATGCCCGAGGGAAAAAGCATCATCCGCTACGAATCGCCCGAGGTCTTTGAAACGCTCACCAAGGATTGGAGCTCGGCCAAAACTTCCCGCCGCCGCCGATCGCGCACTCATCCGCCGCACACGCTCGGCGCACCCATCAGCGACGCCGACGAGATGTATTCCATCGGTTCTAATATAGACCCCGACGTTTTGGAAGGCATCAGTTAAATCGCCGCATCAAAAAATAATGTGACCAATTTTTACCAGGAGGACAGGCATTCTTGCCTGTCCTTTTTGTTTCCCATCTTTTTTCAGGCCGGTCCTTTTTCGGGCCAGACAAGAATGTCCGGCCTCCTCCAGACAAGAATGTCCGGCCTCCTCCAGACAACATGCCATGTGGTAGAAGGTGGAAGCAAAGACGCAAACGCCTTTCGGCCATCTGCCCCATGGCTTTGACGCGTCCGGGTTAAGCCTATCGGGTAGATGAAGTTTGCCCAGTCGTGCCCACGCCGTAGCGAGGCGGGTCTTGGTTCAACCGGGCGATGCCACCGATCCGCTCGCCGCTACACGTTGAACCAGGAATACCAACACTCGATCGCGCCGAAGCCGCAACGCCCTGTGAAACCGCCCGCGGAACCGGTCCGCTAACGGCCACGCGGCTCACGACGACTTCTTCCGAAACCAACTTCCGTGTTGTCACGGGCACTTGAACCTGCTCAGCCTCGGGCGAAAGCTTTCGGCAGGTGACCGGCATCTTTACCACTTCGGTCCGCTGCTGCCAGCAAGTTTGCGGCGCCCATTGCGTTTCCAAATAAGGCTCGACAAACGGATTCCAACGCCCAATCCAATACGTATCCGCGCGGTAAGTCGTCACCGGGCACCAATAAACCCGGGTAACATCCTTGGTATCAGTGTAATACTGCTCTTTATAAACTATCCGCGTGCTTTGCTGCATTGTGGTTTCGCAAACCGGGCGTTGAACCGTCCGTCGGGTCTCACAATAAGTGATTCCGTTCTCCTGGTAATATCGCACCTGGTCGCCTACCGCGGAAGATAGCGAAATAATCGACGTAACTATCAGAACCACAAGGATTTGACGAACCAAGATCATCGCCGCTCCCCGATCTTCCATATATTAAGCAAGGCAGTAAAAATCGTCCGATGGGAACACCCCATCTCTTATTATCGGACTTTCCGGCACAATCGGATTAGATTAAAGCAGTGGGCAGTGAGGGGTGGGCAGTTTACTGCCTACTTGAATGTGGGCTGAGGGGTTGGCAGTTTACTGCCCACTTGAATGTGAACGTATTCGCGAAACCGCAAGCGGTTTTTCATCCTTCTTCATCCTTCATCCTTCTCACTTCCGCCTTCCCCCGGTCGGATGTGCAAATAGCAGCACCTTTCGCCGCCGGGCTGATAGGTTTCGGCATGGAACGCAAAGCCCGCGGCCTCGAATGTGCCGTAGTCGATCCGCGATGCTATGCGGCACAAGGCGGCGATCTCTTCTTCGGGCAAGGCGGCCTCTTTCCAGGCGTCACGCAACGGGCAGGCGTGAAATTTAATGTCCAAACCGGCCGCATCGCCGCGGATCAACTCGGGCTGGAACATCCGACCCTCATCGGCAATGCCGTCCAAAAAGACCTTTTGCAGGCCCGCTAGATCATTAGGGGCGTAATGGGCATATTGTTCCCGTCCTTTTTCCGCCCCGTGACGATATATCGCCCGGGAAAGAATCGCTTCCGCGCGACTGGGACCAAAATCTTTGCGCAATTCGTCGTAAATAAAATAATAGATCATTGCCCGATTCTTGAACGAATCGTAAAGCTGTTGGCGAAGGGTTTCTTCTGACACGGTAATATCTCCTATTCCCTGCTTATAGAAGGCCGGCGGATTGCCGTGTGCCCGGCGCCGGTCCCGGCGGCCGGGGCGAAAACGATCATCTCGTCGGTGGCCAAAAAACGCTGCTCGCGGGCAAGTATGCGGAACCGCCCCGGATGTTTGCCTTCTACTTCCTCGGCGTATTTGTCCAAGGTGATCACATAGGCTTGCGGCGCTTGCTCCAGAAATTGCCGCAATTGTTCGGGATCATCGCAGTATTGAACCGGATGCCCGGCGTAGTAAACCATGCTCTGGCGGAAAAAACGGTACGCGCAAACCGGCGCCGGTTCGGGACTATCGCCGCGAATCCGGGCCGCAAGCCGCTTGGCATTCTGATGTTGATCGACGCGCTGCGCGGCAAAGCCGAACACAGTGGTTAAAAAAACCGCCGCCATGCAGGCAAATACCGTTACAACTCGCTCGCGATGTCGGCGTTTGGCATAATGTAAACATAAGTAACCGCCGATAATCAGGATCAGTCCGACCAAGCCGATCAGTTCTTCACCGGGCAGATAAATCCGCGCCACAACGCCGACGGCGACCATAATGCACAAGCCCACCGCTATGGTCGTTATCCAGGCGTTCTTCATCCAACCGGGGCCGACGCGGGCCGGCTCGGTAATCCAGGTCTCCAAAAAACTGCCGGTCAACAGCGCCAAAGCCGGATAAACGGGCAATACATAATGCGGCAGTTTCGTGCTGCATATCGACCAGAAAATAAAAAATACGCCAAACCAACACGTCAAAAGCACGTATCCGTCGCGCCGGGGATCACGATCGCGGATTCGCCGTATCGTCTCGATTATCGTTGGACCGAGAAACATCGACCACGGGAAAAATCCAATCAAAATGAAAGGAACGTGCAACCAAAACGGCCCGCTATGACCGAGAATAGGCTGCATGAACGGACGCAGATTAAATTTCGCAAAGAACTGTTCCAGCCATACTCCGTCGGTCCGAAGTCCGACCAAAATATACCACGGCAAAGCCACGGCCAGAACCACGACCGCGCCGGTTATCGGGCGGAGTTGCCACAGACTTCTTAAAAAATTCATCGGACGAAACGTGTATAGTACGGCAAACCATCTCTTGATGCTAAAAAATGCACTACCCGTGGAAGTGATGCTCCCGGCACAAGTGCCGGGTCTAAACGGTAACAGGGTATCGCTATTTTCCCGGCGGGAATTAACAATCATCAAAAACAAGCCCAACGCGGCCATCGGCAGCAAAAATCCCACCGGCCCCTTAGCCAAAATCGCCACGCCAAGGCAGATATAAAGAAGTACGAATAGGCCGAATTGGATTATAGATTTATTGCAAATTGTAAATTGAGGTTCAGACCCTGAATTATGAACCCTGACCTCTGAATCCTGAACTCTGAACCCCGAACCCTGAACCCTAAATCCCGCTACGAAGCAAAGCAGTGCCAACGTGGAAACGAACACCAAGGCCGAATCGACCGTGGCCGCCCGGGCGGAAACGGTAAAAATGATCGACGAGGCGGCAATCAAGCCCGCCCACAGGCCGACTCTGGGATTAAACAGCAGCCGGCCCAGGTGATACGTGATGAGTGCCGTGCCCACGCCCAGCACCGCCGAAAAAAAGCGGGCCCCGAATTCGTTCTGCCCGAAAAACTCGAAACCGGCGATCATCAGCCAAAACATTAGCGGCGGCTTTTCAGGAAACAAATGCCCGTTGAACATCGGAACGACCCAGTCGCCGCGCCCGAGCATCTCCCGGGCGATTGAAGCATAAAGCGTCTCGTCTTCGTCCCACAGCGATGCGGCCCCCAGATAGGTGAAAAAAATTATCGCCGCCGCGGCGATAATCCAACATTGATAACGCATATTTTGAGTCATCACTTGACGTGTCCTGAGTTGGCTATTGATTTGGCAATTGGTTTGGAGATCAATTGATATTGACAGATTTTC
>JBEKGL010000220.1:0-6575 GCA_050012815.1 Thermoguttaceae bacterium | reverse complement strand
CGAAGTGGCCAGATTATTATCGACTGTCACAAACGCCTGGCACCACTGGTCGGGCAATCCGGCTTCTCTAAGAATGTTGACCAGGCGGAAGCAGGAAAGCGGCGTTGCCTTTGCCGGCTTGACAATCACCGGGCAACCGGCCGCGATGGCGGGTCCCACCTGATGGACGATCAAGTTCAACGGATGGTTGAACGCGCTAAAGGCCGCTACCACTCCGATCGGCTCGTGCTGTGTAAAAGCCAGCCGGCCCGCGGATGCGGCGTTGAGATTCATGGGAATTTCGCCGCCCGCTTGCGTGCGCAAATGCTGGATGCAAAGTTTTATGCCGTCGATGGCCCGATCGGCCTCGACGCGGGAATCCACCAGCGGCTTGCCCCCTTCGCGCGCGGCCTCCAGAGCCAGTTCATCGCGATTGGCTTGCATCAACTCGGCCGCTTTTTCCAGCACCGCTATCCGCTCGGACGGTTTCAGCCAGGCATCGCGATTGCGGAACAAGGAGTAAGCCGTTTCAAAGGCCTTTTCCACGGCCGATCCATCGGCCTGCTCCACTGTGGCAATCAAAGACCCGTCGAACGGCGCACGCACCTCGGCCAAAGCCGCCGCCGGTTTTGCCCCGGGAACCATCAGTGGAAAATGTTCCGGCATGGAAAAACTCCCAGCAAAAATATTAAATCACCACGGAGTCACGGAGAACACGGAGATTACATAATAAATCTTATGTGTAAAAAGGAAAAAAGGAAAAGGGGGAAAAGGGGAAACTCAAAAATAACTACAAAATATTATTTCCCTTTTTCCCCTTTTTCCCTTTACTTACACCTTACTGCAATCTCTTAAATAATTTTTTATTTACTTGTTCTTCCCTCCGTGTTCTCCGTGTCTCCGTGTTGATTATTAAATTATGAAATGTATCACACGGGGCAGACCATCTTCCCTAGTTTTTCCGTCAGTTTCATGTTTTCGGAATAATCCACCGGGCAATCGATGACCGCCACCGTGTTGTCGGCCACGGCCTGCTTGAGGATCGGCAGCAGTTCGTCGGCCGCCCGGACTCGATAGCCCTTGGCCCCGAAGCTCTCGGCGAATTTCACGAAGTCGGGATTGCCGAAGCGGACGTTGCTGATGCGGCCGAATTGCTGTAGTTGATGCCACTCGATCAGCCCGTAGCCGTTGTCGGTCCAGATAAGAACCACCAGCGGCGTGCCGATGCGCAGGGCCGTTTCCAGTTCCTGGGAATTCATCATGAAGCCGGCGTCGCCGCAGACCGCCACCGCGGTTCTTTCGGGAAAGGCTAATTTGGCGGCGATGGCCCCGGGCAGGCTTATGCCCATCGCGGCGAACCCGTTGGATATTATGCAGGTGTTGGGCCGCTCGGCCGGGTACATGCGGGCCATCCAGAGCTTATGCGCGCCCACGTCGCATATCACGGTCGCGTCCGGGGCAAGAGCCCGGCGAATGTCCCACACAATTCTCTGCGGTTTCAGCGGGAACGAATTGTCGTCGGCCATCTCCGACATCTCCGCGGCAATCGCCTTGCGCAGATTTTCCAGCGGAAAACTCTGTTTGGGTTGCACCAACTCCCCAACGCTCCTAAGCGCCCAGCCCACGTGGCCCTGCACCTCCAAGGCCACGCTGTAGTGCTCGTCGACCTCGGCCGGAATTGCGCTAAAGTGAATGATGCTCAGCCGCTTGTCCGGATTCCAGGGATGCGGATGGTACTCGACCATGTCGTATCCCACGCAGATGATCAAATCCGCCCGATCGAACGCGCAAAGCACGTAATCGTGGGCCTTCAATCCCACCGTGCCCAGGCACAAACGGTGCGACGAGGGGATCACACCCTTGGTCATAAAGGTTTCGACCACGGGAATGTTCAGTTTTTCGGCGAAATTCAGCAAAGACTCGGTGCCTCCCGCCCGAACCACTCCGTTGCCGGCCAAAATAATCGGGCAACGGGCTTTGTTTATCATCTCGGCGGCGCGCTGGATTTGAATGGGCGCAGGCACAGGCGGCACGGGCTGGTGGACCGTCAAGGGTTTTTGCCCTTCCACTTCCATCTTGGCCACGTTCTCGGGAAAGTCGATGTAACTCACGCCGAATCGGCCCGTCTGGGCCTGTTTGAAGGCCTTGCGCACCACCTCCGGAACGGTCTGCGGCTCGATCACCTGGGTGCAGTATTTCGTGATCGGGCGAAACAGATTGACCAAATCAAGATGCTGGTGGCTTTCCTTGTGCATGGACGTTGTGGCAGCCTGGCCGGATATGGCCACCATCGGGGCGTAATCCAAGTTCGCATCGGCCACGCCGGTGATTAAATTCGTGGCCCCGGGCCCCAAAGTCGCCAGACATACGCCCGCCTTGCACGTCAACCGGCCGTAAACGTCGGCCATAAAGGCCGCCGCCTGCTCGTGCCGGGTAGTTACGAACTTGATCGTACTATCCAGCATGGCGTCCATCACGTCCAGGTTTTCCTCGCCCGGTAGACCGAAAAGATATTTTACCCCTTCATTCTCCAGACAACGCACAAATAGTTCGGCTGCTTTCATGGAGGAATTATAGAACTCATCGCGGCTCGGAACAAGGCGGAACCCATTTCAGTATGCCCATAGGGCTGTCAGAAATTTTGTGTTATTTTGGGTGGCACGGCCTGAAAGGCCGTGGTGAAACACGGCAAAATTGCCATGCCAATTGGCTCTGACACAAAAAATTTTACAGTCCCTGCCCATACCATTATTATGCCCATGCCATTATTATGCCCGTGACATTATATTGCCAAAGGCAAGGGATTGGAGACTGGAAATAGGGGATTTACGGCGAAAAATGCAATATGGCCGCAAAGTCGCCGCTTGCCGCGAAAAAAACATTGATAGATCGCCTAATCTCTGCTATGATTCTAGATGTTGACAATCCTTATCTTTAAGGGGGAAACGAGCATGACTCCTTATAACGTCAATTGTCTCTTAGTAAGGTCAATTGGAATATTATTGGCGGGAATGATGTTCTCCTTGCCCGCCGGCGCAACTGAAACCGTTTTGCTTAGTTCTCTCGATCTCGGCAAGGTCCGGCAGGACTGGGGCCAACCCCAGACCGATAAATCCATCGACGGTCGTCCTCTTTCCATCGGCGGCAAGAAATTCGAACACGGTTTGGGCACCCACGCCGTCAGCACCCTTTACATAGACCTGAAAGGCGGCGCCCAGCGTTTTACCGCTTTCGTGGGCATAGACGACGATGTCAACAAGTCTCCGCAGTCCAGCGCCGTGTTCCGCGTGCTTGGCGACGGGCGCGAACTGTGGAAAAGCGACGTGATGAAAGCCGGGCACCCGCCGAAAAAGGTCGATGTTAATCTAAAGGGTATGAAATTGCTCCTTTTGATGGTCGGCGATGCCGACGACGGATTCGCTTTCGATCATGCCGATTGGGCCGACGCTAAAATCGAGTACACGGGCGATCGCCCGGAAACCATCGCATCGCGTCTCGAAGAGCCTGTGATCCTTACGCCCCCGCCGCCGTTTACCCCGCGCATTAACGGGGCCGGAGTTTTCGGCGTTGGCCCCGGTTCCCCATTCCTCTTTACCATTGCGGCCACGGGCCGGCGGCCGATTGTCTTTTCCGCGGAAAATCTGCCCGAGGGCTTGCGGCTCGATCCCCAAACCGGCCGGATCACCGGTTCAATTCAAAATCGCGGGGAATATATCGTCATCCTAAAGGCGAAAAACAGCTTGGGCCGGAACCAGCGCGAACTGAAAATTGTCTGCGGCGACACAATCGCCTTGACGCCGCCCATGGGCTGGAGCAGCCGGCTCTGCTTCGCCCGCACCGTGGACGACGCCAAGGTCCGATCGGCCGCCGAGGCCATGATCCAAAGCGGATTGATCGACCACGGCTGGACCTACGTCAACATCGACGAAGGCTGGATGTCACAATCGAACGACAGTGATCCCAACGTCAAATTCCCGGACATGACGGCGCTGTGCGATTACATCCACGGCAAGGGATTGAAGGCCGGAATCGCCGCCCCCCGCACTCGCTATAACGCCGACGATCCCATGGAAGCCTGCCGGCAACAGGAAAAAGACATTGAACGCTTTGCCGAGTGGGGTTTCGACTACTATAAATTCAATTGGGCCACCTACATGCAAGTCAACCGGGAAAAGGCCCTCCCGGGTTTGAAAGAGATTTACCAGTTGATAAAAACGTCGCTAAACAAAACCCGGCGCGACATGGTCTTCAGCGTATACGCCCCTTCCTTGTTCCGAGTAATGGGGGACGAAATCGGCGGTAATTGCTGGCTCGCAACCCCCGATATTTCCGATAGTTGGACGAACCTGTCCAACATCGGCTTCTCCCAGGCCGGACATGAACAATCGGCCAAACCCGGACACTGGAATAACGCCGACCTGCTCGTCGTGGGTACGATAGGATGGCAAAATCCGCATCCAACCAGGCTCACCCCCAACGAGCAATACACCCAAGTCAGCCTTTGGTGCCTGCTCTGCTCGCCGCTGCTTGTGAGCTGCGACTTGACAAAACTTGATGAATTCACCCTCAATCTGCTCACAAATGACGAAGTGCTCGCGCTAAATCAAGATCCCTTGGGAGTACAAGCCCGGCGCGTGTCCCAGGCGCAAGAATCGGAAGTCTGGATGAAAGAACTGGACGACGGCTCCCTGGCCGTGGGTCTGTTCAACCACGGTGAAATCGAAAACAAGGTCGCCGCGAACTGGGCCGACCTGGGCATCACGGGCAAACAAATAGTCCGCGACCTCTGGCGCCAAAAAGACCTGGGCGAATTCGAAAATCAGTTCGCCCCAACCGTCGGCCGCCACGGCGTGGTCCTCATCCGCCTCCGCCCATCGGGTAAATAATCTTAATCTGTTGGTGCGGAAGTTGCGCTGTCGCTCCAATAAAAGTTGACTATCGGATTGCAAATCCGACTAATGGCCTCCGGCAGTCTTCACTCCGTTCAACGAGTCCGCCTTGCTGAGCTTCGGCCAGGCGAAGCCGTAGACGGCCACCAAAGCGAAGCAGACCATCGGCACGATGAAACCGCGGGACATGTCGTACTCGTCAGCAACATGTCCCATCAACTTGGGCAGAACCGCGCCGCCCATAATGGCCATGACGATGAAGGCCGACGCCTTTTTTGCCCGGGCGCCGAGGCCGAAAATGCCGAGGGCAAAGATGGTTGGAAACATGATGGACATGAAGAAGTAGCTTAGGAAGACACAAGCCACGGACAGCCAGCCCAGCTTCAAGAAGACCAGGAGACAGGCGGCCACGTTCAGAACGCCGTAGAGTCCCAAAACCTTGTGTGCGGAGAACTTTTTCAGGATGCCGGCGCCGCTGAACCGACCGATCAGAAAACATACGAAGCCGAGAGACGCAAGAAAGGACGCTCCATTGTTGCTGATGCAATGGATGCCGTCGTCGAAAGTCAGCGAATTCGGATAAGCATCCAGCAAAAGCAAGCGGTTAAGGTAAGGCAAGTTCACTCGCTCGGATTGCACCTCGGCTTTAGGCTTATTTTTCGCCCCGGACTTATTCTCCGCTTCGGCTTTCTTTTCCGCCTCGGCCCGCGCGTTTTCGTCCGCCTTCCTCGCCAGTAGTCTCTGCGTCTTTTCGCTGAGACGGATTCCACTGAACCGTTGCGGAACACAGAGAATTTCGCCCGCCTTGACCTTGCTCGGATCCTGCCTCATGATTTTATTTAAGTCTTGAACCAAAGCGGATCGTAGCGATTTGGAGTCCGAATCGCCCTTATAGTCGGCCAAGGCGCGGATGGTTGCGTCGGACATTTGGCTGCACAAAAATGCGGATACCGGGTCCGATTTCCGCTTTAGTTCTTCTGCCAAGGCCGGCAGATTCTTGATGTCGTTTTTGGCGAACGTCGTGTTGATTTCAATCCAATCCCATTCTTTCGTTGTCTCCGTGTACCACGAAGCGGGAATCACCGGAACCTCGGACGTTATGTAATTGATAAAGAAGCTGAAAATGCCCGCCTGTGCGGCGACATAGAAGAACTGGGCGGCGACCGCGAACACAAAATGAGGGTGCGACCAAATGGATCGCGCGGAGCCGGCTGTGCCGTCGTCCAGATGATAGTCGTCCTTCGATTTGATGTCGGGGACTTCGGCAAAGTAGAAAATGATTGCCAGAACGGTAACCACGGCGGCGATGGCGGCGTAAGGAATCCAAAGGGTTTGGCTGCCCGTACTTTGCCCGGCGGCGTCTTTGGAATAAAAGAACACGCCGCCGATAATCGGACCAAATATCCAGCCGATGCCGTTGGCGGATTGGGCCAGGTTGATACGGGATGCCGCGTAACGGGGATCCCCCAACACCGTCGTGTAAGGATTGGCGATCGTTTCGAGGAAGGTGAGGCCGGACGCGATGAAGCAAACACCCACCAAAAACGCCCAGAATTTCGCAATTTGCGTCGCCGGAATAAACCAAAGTCCGCCCGCGGCAACCATCAGAAGGCCGGCAATAATGCCGCCTTTGTATCCCAGTTTGCTCGCCAGCCAACCCGCCGGCAATGACATCAAGAAATAGCCCAAGTAATGCGCCCATTGCAC
>JBEKGL010000219.1:0-6600 GCA_050012815.1 Thermoguttaceae bacterium | reverse complement strand
GTCAATGACTTTTTTACAAAAATAACGGAGCTGATTCGCTCCTTTAGAGGGGGCATGAACGCCTAAGATTTGTCCCGTCAGTTACTTGGAAATTGTGAATTATTATCGTTGCCCGCCCATGGTCTCGACAAACCCGCGGATAAAAAGTAAATTACGAAATTCGCCAAAACTAAGATGCCGAAGGCGTCACGGTTAGTCATAGATTCCGTATGCCGCCGGAATAGTTGTAGATAACAATTATGAAGGTATAGTCCATGCCAGAAGTCAAGATTCAAATCGGCTGTCGGTTCTTTTTGCCCCGACCGGCCTTAGACGAGTTAATTGCGACTCTCCGTAAAGAGGGTTATACCGTGTTAGGTCCGGCGATTACCGAGGGCGCGGTTTCTTTGCAGCCCATTCAATCGGCCGCCGATCTTCCCAAAGGAATAAAAGACGATCAGGACGGGGGCAAGTATCGCCTGGTGGAAGGGGATCCCGAGTTGAATTTCGAGTACGTGGTCGGACCCCAGGGGCCGAAACGGCATTTTTTCCCGTCCAATCTCCAGTTATTCCAATTCCACGTCGATAAGAACAGGTTCGATCTCGACGCCGGACCTCCCCAAGTGCCGAAACTGGCGTTCCTCGGCATTCGTCCCTGCGAATTGGCGGCAATCAAGGTGCAGGATCGCGTATTCGGCATGGGCGACCCGGACGTGTTTCGCTGCGAGTCCGAACCCTGGTACATGCAAAGCAGGCAGGAATCCCTGATGATCGCGGTGAACTGCAACCGGCCGGGCGGCACGTGCTTTTGCGCTTCCTGGGGCACGGGTCCAAAGGCCGCCGAGGGTTTCGACCTCGCTCTGACCGAATTGCACGAGGGGTTCGTAGTCGACGTTGGATCGAAGCGCGGCGCCGCACTGGCCGTAAAGCTTCCCATTCGCGAACCATCCGGCGCGGAATTGGAACTGGCCGACTTGAAGCTCGAGCGCGCCCGCGAGCACATGGGCCGGCAACTCGATACCGACGGATTGAAGGAGTTGCTGGACCAAAGCATCGATTTTCCCGAGTGGAACGACGTTGCCAAGCGCTGCCTTTCCTGCGGCAATTGCACCATGGTATGTCCCACCTGTTTTTGCTGCACCGTGACCGACGCCACCGACTTAAGCGGAGAAAAAATCACTCGCACCCGTCAGTGGGAATCGTGTTACACGCATCAATTTACCTATACTCCCGCCGGTCCGGAGCGCAATTCGATTCGCGGACGTTACCGGCATTGGATGCGCCACAAGCTCTGCACGTGGTGGGATCAATTCAACACGAGCGGTTGCGTGGGCTGCGGCCGGTGCATCACGTGGTGTCCGGTGGGCATCGATTTAACGGAGGAATCGAAGCGCCTGCGCGAAGCGGCTCCCAAACATTTACGCGGTCCTTCGATTCGTGAAAGAGAGGTTTAGGATGACTGAAACGCTTACTGCCGCCCGTCCGGAACCCATCTGCGGGATGAACACTTGGATGCCCGTTCCCGCACGCATCCTTGACGTGCGCACCGAAAATTCCAACACGAAAACATTCACCTGCCAGTTCATCGACGAGGAAATCCGCAAAATGTACGGCTTTCTGCCCGGGCAGTTCAACATGCTGTATGTGCCGGGCGTGGGCGAAGCGGCTATTTCCATCAGTTCCGATTCGGAGCAAAAGGACCACATACATCACACGGTGCGCATCGTGGGTTCTGTCACGCGCGCGGTGGAAAGGCTTCCCAAAGGCTCGATCATCGGGCTGCGCGGCCCGTTCGGAACTCCTTGGCCGCTTAAGGAAATGGAAGGAAAAGACGTAGTGATCGTGGCCGGAGGGATCGGGCTTGCACCCTTGCGTCCGGTAATTCATTGGATCTTGCGGCATCGCAAACTTTATAAGCGCGTGATGTTGTTATACGGTTGCCGCACGCCTGAAGACCGCGTTTTCGCGGAAGAATTGGAACAGTGGGATCGGGACGGGTCGATTCAAGTCCTGGTCACCGTGGATAACGCCACCGGCGCATGGTCCGGTCCGGTGGGAGTGGTTACCAACCTTATGCAGCGCGTGAAGGTGAACGCCGACCGCACGGTCGTGCTGGTTTGCGGCCCGAAAATTCTCAACCGCGTGGCCGCCTGGAATTTTCTGCAATTACACGTGCCGCCGGACCACGTTTACGTCAGTCTGGAGAGGAACATGAATTGCGGATTCGGGCGATGCGGGCATTGCCAACTGGGGGCGAAGTTCATCTGTAAGGACGGGCCCGTGTTCAGCTTCGCCGAGATCGCCGATATCTTTACCAAAGAGGAGATGTAAAGATGCCCCCTGTTAAACCCAAAGTGGCGGTTTACAAGTTTTCCAGTTGCGACGGCTGCCAATTGCAGCTTCTGAATCTGGAAAACGAATTGCTCGACTTGCTGGGCGCAGTGGAAATAGCCTATTTTCTCGAAGCCCGTAGCCGAGTCCTTCCCCCGCCTTACGACGTCGGACTGGTCGAGGGAAGCATATCCACGGCCGACGAAGAAGAACGCATCCAACAGGTCCGCCGCGACTGCAAATATTTAATCGCCATCGGCGCATGCGCTACCTCGGGCGGAATTCAGGCCCTGCGGAATTGGGCAAACGTGGACGATTACATACGTTGCGTTTACGCTAAGCCGGAATATATCTCCAGCCTGGATACTGCCTCGCCAATCGCATCACACGTGTTCGTCGATTTTGAGTTGCGCGGCTGTCCGGTCAACCAATATCAGTTGTTGGAACTAATCTCGGCCCTTTTGACCGGCCGAAAACCGAATATCCCCACCCACAGCGTGTGCATCGAGTGCAAGCGGCGCGGACTTTCCTGCGTTTTAGTATCGCAAGGAAAACCATGTCTGGGCCCGATCACCCAAGTCGGCTGCGGCGCGCTGTGTCCGGCCTTCGATCGAGCATGTTACGGCTGTTTCGGACCGATGGAACAACCCAACATCACTTCGCTTGGCCGGTGGTTCACCGACCAACTCGGCCAAACCGACCGCGATATGAAACGCATGTTGCGACTGTTCAACGGATATCTGGAGCCATTTAAACAAGCAAGTGAATATTATGAGCGGCGTGAAAAAAAGCGAGAAACTCCGCACAAAGGCGTTTAAAACCGTTTAAATAAGCAAGTGAATATTATGAGCGACGCGAAAAAAAGCAGTAAACCCGGCACGAGAACGATCAGCGTAAAAGCCCTTGCCCGCGTGGAAGGCGAAGGCGCGCTGAATATCACCATGCGCAACGGCACGGTCGAGGATTTGCAGTTTAAAATCTACGAGCCGCCCAGGTTTTATGAAGCCTTTTTGCGCGGCCGGGGGTTTGAGGAAGTGCCCGACATTACCGCCCGCATCTGCGGCATCTGCCCAGTGGCGTATCAGATGGGCGCATGCCACGCCCTGGAAAAGGCCATGGGCGTTTTCGACCAGGTCGATCCGGCCATTCGCGTCTTGCGCAACCTGTTGTATTGCGGCGAGTGGATCGAAAGCCACGTCCTGCACATGTTCATGCTGCACCTGCCCGACTTTTTAGGTTACGAAAGCGCAATCAGCATGGCGCAGGATCACGGCCCAGTGGTGAAACGCTCGCTGAGGATCAAAAAGGCTGGGAACGATCTGGTTTCGCTCTTGGGCGGACGGTCGGTGCATCCGGTGGGCGTGTGCGTGGGTGGATTCCATAGGGCGCCGACGCCGGCCGAAGTCGCCGCACTGTTGCCGGAGATAAAATCCTGCCTGGACGACATGTGCGATCTGACGCTGACTTTGGCCAAAATCGTGAAATTTCCCGAACTGGAGCGGGATTATGAATTCGTCGCGCTCTGTCCCGATAACGAATACCCATTGAACCTGGGACGGATCAAAAGCAATAAAGGCTTGGACGTCGATCAAAGTGAATTCGGCGCCGTGGCCAACGAGTTTCAGGTTCAACATTCGATGGCATTACATGCCAGGTTCAAAGACCGGGGTTTTTACGTGGTCGGCCCTTTGTCGCGGCTGAACCTTAACGCCGAAAAACTGCATCCTCGCGCCGCCGAAATTTTAAAGTCCGTATGCAAGACGATCGGAAAACCGCTGCCTTGGTGCAACAGTTTCCTTAATTTCATGGCCCGGGGCGTGGAAACCGTCCACGCATTGGCCTTGGCGGCCGACATAATGAAAAACTACACATTGCCCAAGCGCTCACGGATTCCGATCACACCGCGGGCCGGCATCGGCGGCCACGGCACCGAGGCCCCGCGCGGAATCTGCTGGCACGAATATCGCACCGAGGCCGACGGCACGATCGCCACGGCCCGGATCATGCCGCCCACCAGCCAAAATCAACCCACCATAGAAGCGGATCTCCGCCAACTGGCCGAACAAATCGCCTCGCTCTCTGATGAAGAAATGGCCCTGAAATGCGAGCATCTTATCCGCAACTACGACCCCTGCATCAGTTGCGCCACGCATTTCCTGAAGGTTACCAGAAAACATCTGGACTAGGAGCCACAGGATTAAGGACCTATCCCACAGTCCCCTCTCACCCCGGGAGAAGGCTAGTCCGGATTATTCATGGCCTGTGATTTTTAAGGTAGAGTGCGAAACACCAGCCCGAAGCGCAAGCGAGGGAAAACTGTTTGCCATCCCTCGCTCGCGCTTCGGGCTGGTGTAAATTCATGAATAATCCGGGCAAGGGTGGGGGCTGTTTTATCAGCCATCCCCTTGTTAGTTTTTCCCCTTGACTGTATTGCGTTATGCAATACAATTTAAACAGGAGGAATTTGCCATGCGTACAGCCCAAACATCAAAGAAAGTTGAAACGACCAAAACAGCCAGCCCGCTTATGGTTCGTTTGGACGATGAAAGCAAGAAGTGCCTCGCACAGGCGGCCGAATTGCGACGGATTAGTGTAAGCGACTACGTGCGGACCGTGACGGTCCCGCAGGCGCAGCGCGAGGTACTCTCATCCCGCGAACAAGTAATCGCATTAACTCCTGAAGAACAATTGGCATTTTGGAACGCCTTGAATGAGAAACCTAAACTGACGGACCGTCAACGTAAACTCGGCCGAGTGATGCGAGGCGAATCGTGAAGGGCGTCCAATTTCCGGAAGGATTCCGTCTGGAGCATCTTCGCCGCGAGCTTCCGCGGCGCAAATTCACTTGCGGCGAGGAAAAAGTGGATAAATGGCTGGCCGCCCAAGCACTCCAAAACCAGGAAAAGCATCTGTCGGTAACAAAAGTCCTGGTCGATAAAGCTGGGACAATTGCCGGTTATTATACGGTGGCGACCGGACAAGTCGATTTCAACGATTTACCCGCCGAAGCGGCCAAGCGGTTACCACGCCGAATGCTGCCAGTGGCGGTGTTGGCTTGGCTGGGAGTTGGCGCATCTTATCAAGGCCGGGGATTTGGACAACTGCTTTTGGCACAGGCCCTACGCGATTGTCACGAAGCCGGCAAAACCTTCGCCTTCGTCGCGGTGATCCTCGACTGCATAAACAATGACGCCAAGTCCTTTTATCAGTGCTATGATTTTCAAGAACTCCCCGGCCATCCCTACCGCCTGTTTCTGAGTGTAAAGCGACTGGATGAAATGATGGAAAAGTCTTAAGACGCTTATTGAAAGACTACTATTATGGAATTATAATAGTATCTTACGAGCGGGGGGTATATACTCCCAAGGCTCTTCGACAGATTCCCATTTAACCCACTTGTCATCGAGGAGTTGCGGCCATGTCGTTATTATTGATGTATTGGCAATATTGGCTTTCGGCGGGCATTGTGTTCTTGTTCTTGATTCTGCTACTGCCTTCCATCAGGATTATCGGTCCGACCGAGGTAGGGCTGATCACCAAGCGGTTCTCCTTTAAAAAACTCCCCGAGGACAACCCCATCGCTTTTCGTGGCGAGGCCGGTTACCAGGCCGATCTTTTAATGCCGGGCTGGCATTTCAAGTTCTGGGTAATCTATGCGGTGGAAAAATATCCCTGGGTCCAGGTTCGGGCCGGCGAGATCGGCGTGGTCGTGGCCCAGGTGGGCCGAGCGCTGCCCATCGGCGCCAAGTCGGCTGAATCGTTGAGCGAATTGAACCTGATTTCCGACCTGCGGGCATGGCTGAAGGCCGGCGGACAAAAGGGCGTGCAGCGTCCGGTTCTGCCACCCGGCAGTCTGATGCCGGTGCATCCGGTCGGCTTTCTGGTCATCACTCGCGAGCGTATCTACGGGCTTCCTGTTGCCCAGGAGTTCCAGCGAATGCAGACCAGGGGCAAACTCACCTACGAGTCTTTTGGATTGAAAGAGGAGCAACTCAAAGTTAAGGTAATCACGCCGCGCTCGACTGATAAAGGTGGAGTTGTCGATACCTGTGGCATCGTCACCACGCTCGACGGCCAGCCGTTGCCTTCGGGGTCCATTGCCGGCCGTCTGGGCGAGTTCGACGACATCAAACGACTGGAAAGCGAAAACGCCAAAGATCCGATGCTGATCGAGGCTTTGATCGGATCGAAGTCAGTTCAGCACAACAACTACCAGGACTTCGATGCATTCTTAAAGGCCGGCGGTAAGATCGGGCTCCAGCACGATCCGCTGCTTTACGGAGCATACCT
>JBEKGL010000218.1:0-6670 GCA_050012815.1 Thermoguttaceae bacterium | reverse complement strand
GGCAATCCGCCCGATTGATTCGTCGCGCACCCGCAAGGCACGATCCAGCCGGCCGTATCGCCGGAAACGACAACGGCCAGTGGCCGGCCGTCGCCGCCGAGTTTCGGCCGGCATCCGACGCCAGCCAACCAGACAAGCAACAGCAACCGGTTGTATGGCTGGTGTCGTTCAAGCCGTCCTGGGAATAGATCACGCCCAATCGCCCGCCGATGCTCACCCCGGCCAGCGGATGCACCGCCCCGTGTTGCCCGTGCAAATCCTTGATTTCGTAAACGGTATGAAAAATGGGATGCTCCATATCAATGGCCCGCAGGGGATTGTTGGGGAAAATCAAGGCCATTTCGCGGCGGAAGGCGCGATCCCATTCCAGCGACGAGCATCCGGCCGAGGCCAGAAGAAATCCGCCATTTTCGATATATCGGCGCAGGCTCTCGCGCTCGGCGTCGGACAATTGGAAATCGCCCTCGCCGGTCATGATTACCAGCGGGAACTCGTAAAGATTTTCGCTGTTGAGTTTGACGGCATGGAAGCGGCGGCTGGTGGAAATGGCCGTTTCCTTTTCGGCCTTGACAAGGAAGTGGTCGGAAAAACAACGGCTGCTCTTGGTGCCCGCGTACACCAGGTTGGCAACCTGCACGATGCCGTCCGGTTCTCCGCCCGCTTGACGCGCATCCGGTTCGGCCCGCGCCGGGCAATCTACGGCGGCCAAGGCGATCGCGATATAACCCAGGCGTTTGAGCGAGTTTCGTAAGGGCATTGAATTAGTTCCTTTATCAAAATGGAAACGCAAAATCCGCAATGAAATTTTGAATGTCAGTTTTTATCTATCCCAAACTTTTTTTCTGCCCCAATCGTTTTTTTCTCTATCTTTTTTCCTGCCCCAGTCGTTTTTTCTCTAGCCCAGGCGTTTACGCCTGGGACCGAAAGCCATTACTATAATTTTAATGTCAACCCCGTTTACGGGGTTCATGCGGTCCATGATTTAATCGCCCCTAAAGGGGCTGCATGAAATGAATTGTGGAATTCTCCTCATCCCAGGCGTAAACGCCTGGGCTAGAGAAAAGTTAGCGTTCCTTTTAATGATAAACTTCCCCGGTTTCTTCCGATACGCGTTGAAAATACCGCCCCACCTCGCGGCGATATTGCATGGGCGTTTCGCCTTCACTCACCCCGGCGGCGTTTCCGACGTTCTGATTTTCCCCGGGAGCCGTCGCATCGGGATTGGTGCTAGGAACGGTGCCTGCCGAACGGGCGCTGGGATTCCAAATCATATTCGCATTGTCCATCCATCCTTCGACTCCGCCGGCGATGGGCAAACCGCCGTATAGTCCGATGGGGGAGAATCCGCCCATGCCCATACCAAAACCGTTTCCCGTGCCCATTCCGCCCAACAACTGTCCCAAAGTATTTCCCAAGCCGCCGCCCAACATGGGCTGGAAAAAGATGTGCCCTTCGCACTCTCCCTGCATGGGGCAATTCCCGTCGCATTTTTTGATGAATTGTTCCAATATATCGGCCGATTTCTTGGCTTTTTCATAACCCCGCGTGGCGGCGAATTCCATCAAGGCCGATTCGGCCTCGGCCATGGCTTCATTGGCCCCGCTGGCACGCACGTCCTTGACGAATTGGGCGGCCGACTGACGCAGTTCTTCCAGATCGTCCGCATTAGGCAGGCGCTCGACGTGTTCTTCGATGTCGCTAAGGAGCGTGCCCAGGGCCTCGCGGATTTGACGCTGCTCTTGTTCCATTTCGCGCAATCGGGCCTTAAGCGCGGGATCGTCCTGGCCGTCGCGGCCTTTCAACGATGACAGGCGTTCGGCCAGGTCCCGCTGCCACTGGGCCAGGGCGATAAATCGCCGCTCATCGACCATCAGGCGAAAAACGGCCTCCAATTTCTCCAAGGGCATGGAAACCAGTTGGTCAAACGACTTGCGCTGCGAGGACAATAAATCGGCCATTTTGCCCAGGTCGCCGGCCAATTTTTCGTTTGACATCTCTTTTAATTCCGCCAGCTTCTCCAGTTCTTTGGCCATATCCTTTGTCAACGGGATTACTTGATCCAGTTGCGGAGCGAAGTTCGCGTCGGCGTCGAAGGGCAGTTTTTCTTTCGATAGTTTGTCTAAGGCCGCGGCCTGTTCGCGCATCAGCTTTTCGAGCCGGCGCAGTTCTTTCCGGGTTTCCTCGCCGACGGGTTCGCCGGGCGGGAGCTTTTTGATTTTATTCTGCAGGTCTTCGATTTCGCCGGCCATTTTTTCCAACCGCCGTTGGGCCGACTGATACTTGGCCATCAGGGCCTCGATCCCTTTTTGCGTGAGCATCATTTGCTCGAAATCTTCCTGGGAAATGATGCGGACCGTGGCCACTGTGCTTTCGGCGCCTTTCGCGCCCGCCGGATCGTTGTCCTCCACGCGCCCGAAAAGTTTGATCTCATCGCCCGGTTGCAATCCGTAACTTGCCAGCGGTAGTTGGAAGGGAGCGTCCGCGCGGCGCGGCGGGCGCGGCGGCAGGCCGACGGCCTTTGACAGATATCTGGACTCGTTCAGGTTGCGGAACAATTCCAGGCGCGTTATGCCGCAGTCGTCTTCGGCCGACATCGCCACCGGCAAAACGGCATTGGGCGTGGCCAACGACATCTTCGGCGGCTGAGTCAAACGGATGAAAGGACGCTCGTCGGCCAGCAAGGTTATGCCGCCGGAAAACGATTCTTCCGATGTCTGGCCGTCAACGTCGATAACGCGGCACTCGAACTTGCCGTCGGATGCGATTTCAAACTCGCCGACAGCCTCCTGGGCGCCGGAACTGGTCGCTTTCATGGGAATAACCGCCTTTTTCCCGCGTGCGGAAATTTCCATGTCGCCGCCCGACAGCGGCCGGTTGCTGCGGATCGAAATCCGTACCTTAGTGCCCGGCAGTCCGGCCACGCCTTCCTTGGGCAGGGGCCCTTCGTATGGCGGACGGTTGGCATAATCCGGCGATGCGATCCGTAATCGCACGTTTTCGATTCGCGGCAGCGTGATTACCCGGATGTGATATTTTTCGCTCCGTGCGCGGTTTGCGCGAACGAAGTATTCGGCCGGTTCCGTGACTTTGGCCAGCACTGCGCGCCAGGCCCCGCCGGGCTCGGGAAACATGGGCAAAGGCGATTCCTGACCGCGCCCGCTGTCGATTACCAGTTCGGCCTGATCGACCGAAGGGCCGATTGTTTTCGCGCGGATTTCCAACTCCTTGCCGTAGATCACCGGGACGTTGCCCGGCGTCACTTCGAACCGCGTGGGCGAATACGGCGGCACGTCGTTAAAAGGGCGAAAGAAACGGTTCCATTGGGTCTGCACCAAACCGGGCAGGCAAACCGCGGCCACGCCCACGAAACTCATCATCAGCGTGAATGTCGTCAGTGATCGGCGCAAAGTCCTAAGCGGCACGGCTTGCGAAGGCGACACCCGACGAGCAACCTCCGCCGCGTGACTAACGGCCCTCCGGGCCAATCCCGCGGTCAGTTCCGAGGATTTCTCCATGCCCGCTGGGTAAAGGTTTTTATCAAGTTCCACGCCGGTCAGTACGATTCCACCGGAACCTGTCGCCCGATCCAATCGCCGCGCCAGCACCCGGTCGCGGCTGAAACGAACGGCCTTTCCAGCCAGAAGAGCAACCAGAACCGTCGCGGTTATCCCGGCGGCCCAGAGCAAGGCCACGCGCCATTGGGGTGATAATTCCCATAGCAAATCCAACCAAACGCCGGTCAGCAATACCGCCAAGGCCGCTCCCATTGCCCAAACGATACCGGCGGCCCACCCGACGGCCAACACCCGCCGCCGCACGCGGCTTAGACATGCTTGAAGCGTTAAGTTGGTCATTTCACTATTCTCCAAAAATTCACAAACATTCTCCTCTCCCTTTGGGAGAGGGACCGGGGGTGGACTGCTTAAAATTTGGTGAATTTGTCAAAAGTCTTGTATCCGATATTCATTTTCATTAATGCCAAGTTCGATTCAAATCGGCATTAGCCCGAAGGGCTTTCACAGGATAGCCCGGGGTTGCCGCGCTAGCGGCTACCCCGGGTACGTAAACCGAGACATTCATGGAAACCCCAACGGGGTTTCGGAACGGTTGTGTCGCATATTGCCATCCGGAAATCCCCTCCGAAACCCCTTTGGGGTTTGGGGCGTTGTTTCGCATCTGGAACCCAGGGTAGCCGCTGGCGCGGCAACCCTGGGCTGTCTTATCACAAGCCCTTCTTGAACCGGATGAACCATAAATATGACCCACAAAATCTCTAAAAAACACTTGACAAAAAACACAGCCGCTTCGGGCTATCGAATGCGTACGGTTTAAAACTAGCATCCGTGGAATGGAATAAAAACCACGGCAATCGCCGATGCAATTTTTCATCATAATTAACTGATTTTTTAGTTGTTTTGGTACTCGCTCTTACACTAATCCGCCGTGGCGGCGATAACCCCAGGCGGCAGCCCAAAGTCCAAACGCCCCCAACAGCACCCACCAACGGTCCCAGGCAGTGGTTTGCGCGGTGCGCGTGGGCCGGCTTTGACTTAGATGCCGCTCGAATTGCCGGGCCAGCATCTTGGGATCGACGTTTTCCAAAACCGCTCCGCCGCTTTGATCGGCCAGGAATTTCATCAAGTTCGGCTGCGCGCGAACGTCCAAGCGCTCGGCCAGGTTGCCTTGCACGTCGAAATCGACCATTCCCGAAACCTCATTTTTCTCGATGCCGGCCACGCGGGCCGAATAATGTCCCTCGGGCAGTCGTCCCCAGGAAACGCAATACTGTCCGGGATAATTTCCCCGCGGCACGCAGGCGGTCAACCTCGGCCGATCAAGGGCCGCGCCGCTTAGCTCGACCTGGGGCGCGTCGCCGGACCACTGCCGGATGAGCAAATTCGCCGAAACATTTTCATCGCTATTAAAGGCCGCTTTATCGGTCCGTAGGGCCAGCCGTTGCGAAGGCAGCAGGCCCATGTTTGCCGCCAGCCAACGGACCAGGCTCCGCCAGAGCGAGGCGTAAATTTCGGCGGTTTTTTGTTTTTCGGGCGGGAGAAAGGCCCAGCGCCACATGCCGGCCCCTTCAATCGCCACCACCCGGCCGTTGCCCACCGGCTGGTAGGAAATCACCGGCGCTGCCTCGCCTCCGGCGCCCGATGCGCCCGTGGCCAGCACCACGGCCAGGGCCTTGGTCGATTCACCCCGGGCCGCGGCGGCCAAGGAAGGCAAATTGGCCAACGGATCGCTTCCGTCCGCGGCGGCGGGCAGCCAACGAAGGGCCTGGCCGGCCCCGGTCAGTTGCACGTAAAATCGAGTTTCCGCCGTCGGCGTCCAGCGCAACGGCATCAAGTCGCCCAAACGCTGGCCGATCTGCGACGACGGCGGTCCGCGAAAACACACCAGCGACCCTTCGTCCTCGCTGAGCCATTTTTTCAATTTAACCAAGGCGTCTTCGGTTAGAAAAATTTCCGCCCCTCGCCCGAGGATCACGATCTGGTACGAGCCCAGCGACTGGGCGTCGGACAAAAACTTTCCCGCGTCCTTTTCGATGGTCCATTGGTCGGATGGTTTTGGGTTGGGCTGATCGGAGTTCGTCGACGCGGGAGATTTTTCCGCGCCCGGATTCTTTTCCGAACCATAATCGGAGTTCGACTTCTCATCGGCTCGCGGCGCTAAAGCCCGGGGGATTTTTCGCTGCAAAAGTCTGCCCTCGGCAAGCTGCACTACAGTTACCAGTTCGATGGATTGGTCCAAAGACAACGTTCGCACCAGGAACTTGGTGTCCCAATATGGTTTGCCTTCCAATAACAACACCCGGACCGGCTGATCGACCACCCGCAACAACAACGAAGCCGTGTTGTTCGCCGGGGTCACTTCCCAGGAAAAAGGCTCGGCGCGGACTTCATAGCGGTACAGGCCGTTGGTTTTGTGAGCGACGTAAAACACGTCTTCCGCCGTGTCGTCGGCCTTGAGATTCACGCTGTGTTTTTCCACGAGCTTGCCGTCCGCCACAAGCGAAAGTTCCACGCGCGAAGCCATTGATCCGCGCTGCCGGACGTTGACCGTCACCGGAACTCTCTGGCCGATGAAGGCCAATTCCTGGGGCTGTTGCAGGGCGACTTCTATATCTTGAACTCCGGCCTGGCCGCCAAAAGTTTTGACGAACAGCGGAGCGTCCACGGCCTTGGCCTTGGCGGCGCCGCGGCGCAGGCGTTCGGTTCCGCCTTGGGCGTTGTGGATGCCGTCGCTCAGCAAAACAATCGCCTGTCCCTGGGAGCGATCGCCGGACAAGGCTTCCTCGACCGCGGCGGCGACGTCGGTCGCCGCGCCATCCGGCTTTTCGCCGGCTATGGTTTCGGCCGAAGATAGCGACGAACTTTCGGCAAATGAGCGGATGCAAACCTCGTAACGATCGCCCAGTTCCTTGGCCGTTTTCGCGGCCATCGCCGCGGCCGCCTGGAATCGAGTTTGTCCGTCGCCGGCGTCCGGCACGCCCATGCTCGCCGAGCGGTCGACCAGCACCGTGAGCAAGGGTTTTCCGGGCGGCGGCGGAATCCGCTCCTGCCAGGTGGGATTCAATAAAATCACAAGCGGCGCAATCACGGCCGCCGACATTAGTGTCACCACAAGCCACCAGCGCCCGCCCTGCAAACGATTCCGCCCGGAAACC
>JBEKGL010000217.1:0-6676 GCA_050012815.1 Thermoguttaceae bacterium | reverse complement strand
GTTAGGCCGAATATTTTTCTATATATTCTATTGATTTTTTGATCCTTTCAATTGTACCGACTTCCAATACAGTTCTTATTTTCCCATTATTCATTAATAATATTTTCTTAAATATCTTTTCCCAATTAATATTTCCATCGCCAACTGCATACTCGGAATCTTCATCGCCATTATTGTCATTAAAGTGTATGTAATCAATATTAACATTTAACCATTTATCAATCGGTTCTTTACCGAATACATTAGCATGTCCAGTATCTAAGCATATTTTAAGACGATTACTTTTTACTTTTTGGGTAATACGGATTAATACATCTGCTGATTTCTCCCACATATTTTCGAGATAAATAGTAATTTCATTATATTTTTCCAACAATTTATCCCAATATTCTGCATGAATATCAACTGTATTCCCAATATAATTGTTGTTAGTAATAAGAGAATTTATTCCAGAATGAAATATAATTGTCTTACAATTCAATTCTAATGATGTAGAAATTGCTTTTTCAATTTTTTCTCGAGAAATTCGTTTTATATCATTATCCATGCTGTGCAATATTATGTCAATAAAAGGTCCGTGAAAACTTAATTCGCCGATATTTATAAGTTCATTTTTATTCTGTTTTATAAGATCATCATATAATTTACTGTCATTTATAGTTTTTGGTAAAGCAAAATCAACTATTTCAATGCCATAATTATTTTCCATAGCAAGTTCATATATTTCTTTACGATCACGTCCAATTGGTTGTAGAACATATTTGATATTATTTTTCATTTTCTTTCTCTAATTCGGCCTAACAGGTATTCGACCGCCGAAGTGCAGTAAAACTTTACCGCATTTTCGCAGCCGAGCATGGCGTCGTCAAGCCTGGTACGTCATAACTGGCAAATGGGTTGCGACGGATTGCCAGCGAACGCAGCCATGCTACACCGCACTAGGGACCATGCTATGCCGCAATCTCTCCACCGGAGACCATGCCCCGCCAGTGCAGCGTGCTCGATGGTTGTGGCCTGCAAATCAGAAAACCTTCCTTTAATCGAACTGTGTTGGAAACCCTACCATTGATGAGACGGAGGCAAATGCTTAATGCTCTCGTCGCGCTCGGCGACGGACCAACGCGCCCGCAGATGAGCGCCCTCGACAAACAAGGCCGTGTCGACAAAGGTGTGTCATCAATGGGTCGTATTTTGAGACAACCAAGAAACGCTTGGCTTGATGAGACAACGGCAGGTAATTAATCGCTGACAACCAAATGCTTAACGAAGAATGTGTTCAAGAGTAGTTATTACTAACAAAATCCTAACATTGCGATCACGCCTTCCTAACAAACTCGGGTTACGATTCTTTAGGGAGTAAGTGATTTATGCGAATGGGTTGTTTTGTCAGTGCAAACCCATGATTTCTAAGTCTTTTAAGGAAGGAGAAGAGAATGGTTCAGTCAAATTATGTTCGCTGTTGGAGGTTTTGTGGTTTGATGATAATCATTGCCTTCACAACAAACTTACGGGGAGCAGATGCCGAGGTTGACGCCAAGGTGAAAGCATACGAAAAGGTCTCGGGGATTTCCGGCAATCTTAACAGCGTGGGATCGGACACATTAAACAACTTGATGACGTATTGGGCCGAAGGATTCCAAAAAGAATACCCCAACGTCAAAGTCCAAACAAAGGGTGAGGGATCGGCAACTGCGCCGCCTGCTTTGACGGAAGGCACGGCACAACTGGGACCAATGTCGCGGGTAATGAAAGACACCGAACTGGAGGCTTTTGAAAAGAAACACGGTTTTAAGCCCACGCGGATAAGTGTGGCACTGGATTGTCTTGCGGTTTTTGTCCACAGGGACAATCCAATAAAGGGCCTTACTCTGCAACAAGTAGATGGCATTTTTTCACAAACACGTAAAAGCGGAAATGCGGCAATCACAAAATGGGGACAAGTCGGCCTAACGGGACCATGGAAGGATTTGCCCATCAGTCTTTACGGGCGAAATTCCGTTAGCGGTACCTATGCTTATTTCAAGGAACATGCACTGCTAAAGGGCGATTTTAAAGATACTGTGAAAGAGCAACCCGGCTCGGCCGCTGTTGTCAATGGCGTGGCAAACGACAAGGGTGCCATCGGCTATTCGGGCATTGGATACAAGACCTCCGATGTCCGCGCCATTCCGCTGGCAAAGAAAGCCGATTCGCCGTTGGTCGAGCCGACGTTTGAAAACGCCCTGGCAGGGAAATATCCACTGGGCCGAGCGCTATATATATATGTAGCGAAGAAACCGAACGAGCCGCTTCCACCCCACGTTAGAGAATTCTTGAAATTCGTTTTATCCAAAGAGGGGCAAAAGATCGTCGTTAAGGACGGTTTTGGTCCTCTGCCAATCAAATTGATTGAAGAGCAACTCAAAGCCCTTGAGTAATAATTGGTAACAATTCATGCAATTTCAAAGTGAGGACCATCCGCCATGCCCATCGGATCAATTGTCCGGTGGGCAGCTTTGGCACTGTGGCGGTCGAGTAAAAATCCATAAGTATAGACTGCCGTGCAAACCATCAATAAATCTCTGATCCGCAAAGTTAAGCGGCACGACAGGATCGCCCGTTGGGTGATTACTTTGGCAGGCGTCACCATTATCACCAGTGTGATTGCCATCTTGCTATTGATCCTTTCCGTGACGTTGCCATTGTTCCAAGGTGCAAAAGCGGAAGTAAAAGCGGAAACGTCGTTACCTGACGGACTGTCGGCAAAGGACGTGTTGGCGCTAGGTGTGGATTTTGTCGAGTTGGGTAAACACATAGGCAATGACTCGCTTACCGCTTACCTTTTGACAAAAGATGGAAATTTCACTTTTTTCGATCTTTTTAGAAACAATCGTGCTTGTAAATTATTGGGACATGAGCAAGCGACTGCTCCGGCCGGGTCAAAGTCACCCACAATCAGTTTTGTCGAACGTTTTGCCGGTTCCATGTACTCGCTGCTCTGGACCGACGGTTCGATTTCGTTTGTCGAGGTCGAACTAAGCCCTCATTTTGATGAAACCGGACAGCGGAGCGTGAAGCACGAACTTCATGCTCTGGCGGAACTGCCGGCGGAGGGAAACAGTCAACTTCTAAGAGCCTTAGCACGCCGATCTGACGAAGGCACGACGACCTTTGTTAAACTGCTGCCGGGTAATAAGATTGCCATCATTCAGCAAACGGCCTCCGAAAACCTGCTTGGTGAAAGAGAAACTAAAACCTCCCAATTAATGATTGAGGAAGAAATACCCGGGCCGATTAGCGCCATGACCATGGATCGCGTAGGCAAGACGCTTTATGCAGGCACAACAAACGGCTGCCTTATGCGTTGGGAGCTTAGCAATGACGGCCGGATCGAATATTCAGAGGTTGTTCGCGCCTTTCGCGACGACCGCGCCATAACATCCCTGGCAATGGTCTTCGGCGATGCGTCGTTGGCCGTAGGCGATGCTAAGGGCGAGATTACTACCTGGTTCGAGATTCGTAATGAGAATTCCAGGAAACTTCGTCTAATACATCGGCTTTCCAAACACAATAAAACGGTTATTGATATTCTACCATCGAGCCGCGACAAATCGCTTATAAGTCTCGACGGCGAAGGAAAGGTAAATTTGGACTACACCACAAGCGAAAGTCATTTGCTTACAGTGGAAGGCATGAAATCGCTTGCATGTATAGGTTACGCCCCTCGTGGAAACGCCATTATCGGTCTGGATAAACAAAACCGTCTTGTGGTTTGGAAAATCGATTGCCCGCATCCCGAGATCAGCTTGGGTACGCTGTTCGGCAAGGTCCACTACGAGGGATATACCGAACCTGCTTATAAATGGCAGACGACTGGCGATGAACCAAAATTCAGTCTAGTGCCAATCATTTTCGGCACTCTGAAATCAACGCTTTACGCCATGTGTTTTGCCGTACCTTTGGCGCTTTTTGGAGCGGTTTATGTAAGTCATTTCACCACACCAGGATTCAAACGCACCATCAAGCCGATTGTCGAGATTATGGCGGCGGTGCCATCCGTGGTTATCGGCTTTTTGATCCTTTTATGGCTAGCGCCATTAATGGGAACATGGCTCGTGGCGGCTTTTGCCGGCATGGTGACTCTTCCTATTACATTTGTCCTTTTCATGATTCTATGGCAGCAAATACGAAAATTCGATTGGGCTAAACGCCTGGAACATGGATACGAGTTTTTAGTTCTCATGCCGGTCATTATGATTGGAGCCATATTAGCCGTATGGATAGAGCGCCCCGTGGAAGTGTTGCTGTTCCATGGCAACTTTAAACAATGGCTTTTTAATGTCACCGAGAAGCCTTACGATCCACTGAACAGTCTTGTAGTAGCCTTAGGACTGGGATTCGCGATCATACCCATCATTTTTTCGATTGCAGAAGACGCATTATCGAGTATCCCGCATGATCTTACGGCTGCTTCGCTGGTTATGGGAGCAAGCCGTTGGCAAACACTTTGGCGCATTATTTTACCTTCGGCCAGTCCGGGAATCTTCGCCGCAGTGATGATAGGTTTCGGCCGGGCGGTCGGCGAAACGATGATCGTGTTCATGGCTACCGGCAATACGCCGATTCTGGATCTAAGCCCTTTTAATGGCTTTCGCACCCTATCGGCGAATATCGCCGTGGAAATTTCCGAAGCTCCGGTTAACGGAACGCTCTACCGAGTATTATTTTTATGTGCCGTATTGTTGTTTCTCCTGACATTCCTGCTGAACACAATGGCCGAACTGGTACGCCAACATCTGCGCAAACGCTACGGCCGTTATTAAACACAGGTCGGCGTACGAGTAGATTTTGGCGGCAAGGCGAGCCATTTGTTTGGGCCACAGGCGCTGCCCTGGCAATGACACTACTGTTAACATTTGCCTTGTTAGCAGTGGTTCTGTGGAATGGTTTAGGTGTTTATTGGCCACACGCTATTGCCGAAGTTGAATTGGCCGACGGAAAAATACTTCTTGGTGAGGAACTTCAAACCGAGATCAATCTGGATACCGGCATTGAAAGCATCAAGTTCAAGGTGGGCAATATGGAAGATGGCCCGGCTTTCAGTTGGATCGAAGCAAAAACAATTCGCACAACCGCCTATCCGGATGACGCATTCGTCCTCGAACGCATAACGAACCTTAACTATTACGGCTTTATGCAAAAACTGGTTGCACCTAGTATTGCAGTTGCCAACGAAGGAACCTTACAACAACGCCTTGCCTCAGCCATTGCAGCCGTCAGGGATGAATATGCTCGTGAATTAACACCGATTCAAGCGGAGCAGACCGCTTTGGGCAATGAACTAAAAAACCACGTCAAGTATGCAATTTTACGAATTAATTATCAGCGGAAGCAACTTCTCGCCGCCGGCCATTCCTACAACTCCGAAGAAGTAAATGTACTTGCCCGACAACTTGCGGAACTTCAAGCCAAGGAAGGACGATTGAAGAAAGAGTCTGACCAACTGACCGCCGAGATCGAAAAACGCGAGGCGGTCGTGCGTGCTAATGTGGTAATCGTTGCAGATGCATCGGGCCGCGAAAAATCGATCGCCTTGGTCGATTTAATCCGCTTTTACTGTCCCAATCAAATGGGCATAGGCACCAAGTTGGCGCACTATTGTGCCAAAATATGGGAGTTATTGGCCACCAATCCCCGCGAGTCGAATCAGGACGGCGGACTTTTTCCCGCCATCTTCGGCACGGTGCTGATGGTCTTCCTGATGGCGGCCACATGCTTTCCTCTAGGAGTACTGGCCGGCATCTACCTGGGTGAATATGCAAAAGAGAGTTTTTTGGTCCGCTTGGTGCGGATCGCGGTAAATAATCTCGCCGGCATTCCTTCGATTGTTTATGGAATATTCGGATTGGGATTTTTCATTTACCTTGTCGGCGGTCATCTGGATAGTTGGTTCTTTCCTGAACGAATTGGCGCAGGAGAACCAGTATTTGGCCAAGGTTGTATCATCTGGGCCAGTTTGACACTAGGTTTATTGACAATTCCGGTAGTGATTGTCTCGACCGAGGAGGCACTGCAGGCAATACCCCGGGGAATGCGAGAAGGTTCCTATGCCTTGGGATCAACCAAATTCCAAACGCTGATGCGCGTGCTGGTACCGATGGCTTCGCCCGGCATGATGACCGGTTTTATTCTAGCCATGGCGCGCGCGGCAGGCGAAGTTGCTCCACTGATGATTACCGGCGCGGTAAAAAACGCCCCGGTGCCTTTCGATGGATCGTTTCCATACCTCCATTTAGATCACCAATTCATGCACCTGGGATTTCACATTCTGGATATTAGCTGCAAATCGCCAAACGTCGAAGCCACTAAACCAATGGTTTATGTGACAACGCTGCTGCTGCTGTTGATTGTGCTAAGCCTGAGCAGTTTTGCGATTTATCTCAGGAACCGAATGAGAACACGTTTCCAATCACGAACTATATAAGAAGATTAATACTTTATGACGTTCAGAATGATATGCTCAAGACTATTGATAAAAGACTTGCCATGAAACATCCGTTTCGGCCCGTGGTCCAAAAAATTAAAGAAATATTGCCTGTCGTAAGCGACGTTTCCGAGCATTCTGCAAAAGAGAATCCATCGGCTCCGGTAATAGCCAACCCGATCGTTCGCGTTGAGAAACTACACTTATACTATG
>JBEKGL010000216.1:0-6678 GCA_050012815.1 Thermoguttaceae bacterium | reverse complement strand
ATTCTGGAAACCCTGCAACAAGCAGCCGGGCGCTACGACTGGCTCATAGTGCTGGCTTACCTGCCCGAGGAAGAACTGCGTGAATTGGCCGAATCGCTTCCCGAGGCCGATGCGATCGTGGGCGGACCGACCGGGCAGCCCGTTCCTCCGCGGCAGATCGGTCCGGTGCTTTTGACCTCGGCCACAAACAAGGGCAAATTCCTTGCCCGGCTCGACGCTCCACATTCGGGTTCATCCCGCGCTTGGATCGGAAGCATCGTGGAACTGGACGAAGGATACGCCGATGAGCCGCGTCAAACGACCAACATCGAAGCATATCACCGGGAGCTTGCCCGGCGCGATTTCACGCCCGATCAAACCGCCCTGGTTGAGCCGCTCTCGGCAAACCTGCCCAAAAATTTCGCCGTTGCCGGGACCGACACTTGCCAAAAGTGCCACAAGGACGATTGTTCGCTGTGGAGGAAGTCGAAGCACACTTTGGCCTGGAATTCGCTCAAGGCGAAAGACGCCCGGTTCGATCCGGACTGCCAGCGCTGCCACACCACGGGCTACGGATTGCCGGGCGGGTTCGCGTCGGTTGGAAGCGGCGGCCGATTGACCGACGTGGGGTGCGAAAATTGCCACGGTCCTTCCCAGGCCCACGTCAAAGATCCAACCGTGCTAACGGCCTACTATGCCCAGGCCAAAGACCGTTGCGTTTCCTGCCATGACCGCGAAAACAGCCCCAAGTTCAATTACAGCAAGTATTGGGCCCAGATCAGCCACGGCAAAGCGGCCGAACCGCAAGACGCCGGCGCCGTGGAAAATGAAAAGGGGAATTAACGATGCGATTTACCGCGGCAGTATTTCCGATTTTGGTTTTGATCGCCACGGCGACTTCCGGCGCGGAAACGAAAAAAATCGAATGGCTTTTGGACCTGAAAGCATCGCAGCAACGGGCGGCGAACGAAGGAAAAGCGGTTTTCATTTTCGTGGGCGTGAAAGGATCGGCGTCTTGCCGAAAAATGGCGGCCGAAATCGAAACTCCCGCGATGGAACAGGAATTGGCCGGCTGCGTGTGCGTGTTCCTGAACCCGGACACTCAGCCCAAGGAGGCGGAAGAACTGGGCGTAACCTCGGTTCCCGCACTAAGGATTCGCACGCCCGGCGGCGAAACGACGGGCACGCAGGACGGCTATCTTTCGCCGGACGATCTGCTTAAGTGGCTGAAAAAATACCGCGACGAGGCCTTGGCCTCAGCCGACGCCGCGCTGGCAGATTCCGCCGAGCCGGACGCCGCGGCCGTTGCTAGATTGGTGCAACTGTTCAACGAGCGCAGCCCGGCGGTCCGCGAGGCGGCCATCAGCCGATTGTCGGCATATCCCCAGGCCGCGCGCCCGGCGGTGGTCAAAGCATTTCGGGAAGGCAATTTGTCGTCGCGTCTGGCCGCCTTGGAAGTCCTGCGCCAATGGAAGGCCCCGGTCGAGGAAATGGATCCCTGGCATCCGGAAACCTTGTCCGAGGAGCGTTTCCGGCGTTTGGATAAATGGCTGAATGAAAACGGAGATCAAAAGCAGATTGCCGCGCCCAAGGAGCTGAGTCCGGAGGAGCGGTCCGCCGCCAGGCAGGATATCGCCCGGATGTTGAAGGCCGACGATGCGGAATCGGCCGCCATCTGCCATCGCCTGGCGCGATTTGGACCGGCCTTGTTGCCAGAGGTGTACGCCCTGCTAAAGGACGTATCCGGCGATCAGGACCGGCAGCGGTTGTTGGTCTTGCGATATCGGTTGGCTGCGACCGACTCGTTGGCGCTGCGTTGGCCGGGCGGATTGGTCCGGCTTGCCGGCAGCGATCTTAGGCAGCGCCAGCGGGCGGCTGAGGAGCTTGTGAATCTGGCCTCCGCGGCCGAGGAGCCACTACTCACCGAACTTTTTAGCGATCCGGATCCGCTGGTGCGCGAGATCAGTCTGCGCGGCCTGCAACACATAGGCGGCAAGGAAGCCAACGCGGCAATCGTCCGTCTGCTTGCCGATCCGGAACCCAACGTTCGCGCGGCGGTGCTCAAACAACTGGAAGAAGCCCCGGATGCGGACATGCTTCCGGCGATCGAACAATACCTGAAAACCGAAAAAGATCCGGACTTGATCGTGCATGGGATCCGCTTTTTGCAGGAATCGAAGCGACCGGAGGCGATGAAAAGCCTGATGTCGCTTTTGAGCCACGAGAGTTGGCAAGTCCGATCGGAAGCGGCCTCTGGCATCGGCAAGTTGATGGAAAACGGCAATTTCGACAACGCAGCTGAACAATCGGAAAACGATTCCAAGGTGAAATCGCGAGCCGACGTTTACGCGGCCTTGATCAATTTGCTCGACGATCCCGACGCATTCGTGGGGGCCAAGGCCGTCGAAGGACTGGCCCACGCCAACATGGCCCTGGCGGTGGAACCGCTGATAAAGGCGGCCCAAAAACATCCGCAACTGGCCCCGGAGATATTCACCACGCTGGTCTCCAACAGCAATATGATGCAGCCGGCCATTCCGCACATACGCAAGTTCTGCAAGCACTCCGACGCCGACGTTCGCGCAGCGGCCATCGGGGCCTTGTGCCAGGCGATCTCCTACGACGTCGAGGATGAAATCCTATCCGCGCTTGGCGATAAGGAAAGTAAAGTCCGAATCGCGGCGGCCTCGGGCATGTTTAAAACGCTCGAACAGCAACGATCCGGCGCCTGGCAGCAAGTGCATCAAGGTAATCTCCGCAACAACAACCTGACCGTTGCCCCGGTATATACTCCGCCGCCCAGCGTCAACCAAAGCATTTTATCCACGGCAGCGGAAATTTTCTTTGGCGTCAAGGTTATCAAGAATCCACCGCCGCCGACTGTTATAAATACTCGACAGGTGCCGATGACTGTTGAAATTTCCGAAACTCCAACCGAGATATCAAATGGCGAGACGGTAGAACCGGCCGAATCGGCAAAACCAGAGCCTGACGGCAAAGGCGACTCCTCGGACGCCGCCAGCAAAACAGAAAAGCGTAAGCCCGACGAATCCAAATCCGCCGTCAAAAAAGACGAGGGCAAGGCTGATGAATCCAAAAACGCCGAAACGGAGCCAAACCCCTGGGACAAATGGCTGGAAAATTATTATGCCGGCCAAAATCGTCCTAAATGGACGGCCACCACGATCGGTCCGCTGGAAAAAATGCTCTCCGCCGATTCGGTCAAGGAAAAACTCGCTGCGGCCGTAGCGCTCGTGCCCTTGGGCAAGTCCGACGAAGCGCTGCCGGTTATCAACGATGCCGTGCGGTCGAATCCCGAGTATTTGGACATGGCGCGGGAAGTCTTGCCCTGGCTGACGTGGGAGCGGCGATTGGAAGTTTTCCGGCGTTTGGATGCGTCGGTCAAAAACGAAGAAACCTCGCTGCAATTAATAAGGACCATGGGCGAGGCGGCCGACCGCCGGACGGCCGAGTTGTTTTGGGAACTATTGGCCGGGGAAAAAATTACCCGGGAAAAAGCGGCCGCCCTTGTGGAAGGGCTGAGGCAGGCATATCTCGGAAATCGCTTCTATTCCGCCTCGAATATTCCAGCATCCGATCGCCGGGAACTGATTCGCGAGGCCAAGCCGCGCACGGCATCGGGCAGCGAATTGCAGCGATTGGCCGCCTTGGTCCTGCTGGCTAACGTATCCGATGAGGAAGCGGCCGAAGCCGCCGGCCAAATGGCCGATGACACGCAATTAAGCGAAACCATGCGTCTCGACGCCTTCCAAGTGCATTTATGCGTCCAACCCAAAAAGGATGCCGTGCAAACCGCCATTGCGGCAATGGAAACGAAAAAGGCCGGGCGGAAAAAAATCGCCCTGAAATATCTGGTTCACGGGCCGACTGCATTGAGATCATTAAATAACGGATTGTTTTTGTACGGTTCGTTCGATTCTTCAAACGTGGTCGTATACGGCTCCGATAAACTGATCGTGCCCAAACCGCCCGAGGGCCTCGAAGCCGGGCAAATCCGCCCGCTATTGGCCGATTCCGATCCCGAAATCGCGGCCTCGGCGGGATATCTGCTGGCCCTCATGGACCAGCCGGACGGCATGGACGCCCTGCTGAAGTATTGGAATTGGAAAGGGCAACCGAAAAAATACAACCCGTGGTCGCGCCTGGTTTATCGGGCGATCGCCGTTTCGGACGATCCCAAGTACCTGCCCGTTTTAAAGGAAATCTACGCGAACCTGGAGCAATACGAAGTGCGCGAGTTCTATTGGACGATCCGCAGCATGACCGGTCCGGAAATACTTAAATTCAGAAAACAAATCCGCGACGAGCGCGGGGCATCGGAATTGCAATAGTGGTTTTTATTTCCGAAAGGATTAGACCATTGTGTAAGAAGGAAAAAGGGGAAAGGGGGAAAAGGGGAAGGTAATTTAATTTTTCATTAATAAAAGGAGAACCTCTAACACAAGGAGAACCTGGTTATGGCATTTCGCATGACAAAACTTGCATTGGCAATGGTAATGACAATTTTATTATCGCATGAAACTGCTTTGGCCCAGTATTTTCAGGGCATCAGAGAATACTCCGTGCCCTCCGCGGCGGCGGGCCAGCAAGCGGTTTCCGCGAATGGCATGGCCACACTCAAGCGGAAGCCCACGGTCTTGCGCATGTACCTGGAGTTGGCGGCAAAAGGGAGCAGCCTGGATGAAGCGTTGAAAAAAATGACCCAGCGCCGCGAAAACGCCCGCGCCCAGTTGGAAACGCTGAATGCCAAAAAGGAATCGATCAATTTCGGCGATCCCGGCCTGTCGGGCGCAAAATCGCCCAGGCAAAGACAGATCGAGTCCATGGTCATGGCAAGGATGCAGAGCCGCGGCAAAAAGCCCGCCAAGACCCCAAGCGCCGCGCCCGTTACAGCGACCGTGATATTAACGGCCCAGTGGTCCTTGGAGACCGAAACACCCGAGCAGATGCTGGTCTTGGCCCAGACGTTGCAAGATAAAGTCAAGGCCGCCGATCTGGCCGGGAGCAAGGAGGCCGAAAAACTTTCGCCCGAGGAGGAGGAACTCGCCGAGGAAGCCACGCAAATGATGGGTTCCTCCGGCGAACAGCAGACGCCCGCGGGCCAACCGTATTTCATGTTCATCGCCAAGCTCTCCAAAGAGGACCGCGAAAAACTGCTTAGCGAAGCATTTGCCAAGGCAAAATCGCAGGCCGCCGACCTGGCCAAGGCCGCCGACGTGGAACTGGGACCCTTGACGGGCTTGAGCGGCCAGTGCGCCGGGCAACGCAATTTCGGCGACGAAGAATACAACCCCTACAACAATTCGTCGAGCATCCGGCGCATGCTCGCGCAGCAAACCGCCGAAGGCACGGACGAAACGCGCTACGAGGCCATGAGCAACGATCCCGCCTCGGTTTCATTCCACGGCATGGTGCAAGCCTACTTCCGCTTGGGCAAGTAAAGCGGCTTTTTCATTCCGTCACCGCAAGTTCCTTTTTGCCGGTAATTTTGCCGGCCAACGGGCCCATGTCAAAAGTGACTTGGACGGTGAAATTTCCCTTGGCGTCGCCGGGCACTCGACACGAGTGCGAGCAGAAACCGCCTCACGAAAACCCGGTCAACCCGCGGCTGATGGTTTTGCCGTCCGGCGATAGGAGCAGGATTTCCGCGTTCCCTTCGGCCGAACGGGACTCGCCGCCGGCGCCGATCGTACACGAGGAAAGATACAGCGAATCGTCGGCGAGCAAGCGCGGCTGGACGGTGACGGTTTGTCCGGGCGTGACCTTTTTGTTTTCGTTATACGGGTCCAAAGAGATGTTCATGTCGAGTTTGGCCAGCAGAGCGACGGTCGTTTCCCGGTTGGCGGGCACCGAGTAGTTTTTGGTTTTCTCGTTAGAAAAGTTGTAGGTCCATGTCTGCCCGCCAGAATCGGGCAGTTCGAGTTTCAGGCTGGACACGCGATACTGGCCGTATGGGACCGAAATGGCTTCATCGAGCTTGTCGATCGCCACCAGTTCGCCCAGGTCGCTGACCAGCTCCACGGCGATTTTGGCCGAGGGCTTTAACTTTTCGCCCAAGGTCAGGCGGAGTTTTCCTTGTTCGGCGCTGCGCAGGTTGGCGGTAACGGCCGAGGCGGCGGCATCGGAACTGATAACGTACACGTCCTGGCCTTGGGTGATCGGCTTGCCCAAGGGGAATTGCTCGGTCAGGGCGTCGAAACGTC
Organism: Thermoguttaceae bacterium; assembly: GCA_050012815.1. GTDB lineage: Bacteria > Planctomycetota > Planctomycetia > Pirellulales > Thermoguttaceae > JBEKIK01. Next base: position 475 of record JBEKGL010000216.1, on the reverse strand, counting down.
CGTCATCGTTCAAATCGATGCAAACCCGGTCCTGCCCGACGTTGTCGAACAGCCCGTTGGCGTTGCCGTCGATGAGCAGGACTGAATACTGTTTCTCGCCCAGGTTCAAGCGGCCTTGGGCATAACCGCGAACCGTGTAGCGAAGCCCCTCGCCCACGGCCGAACGGCGGAACAACAACGTGCGCTGTGCCTGGATGGGCGGTTTTTGTTGGGTAGTTATAGTGGCTGGGATTTCCAGATCGCGGCCAGTCATTACGTGTCGTTCGTCGTCGGACAGTTTGCCGTCGGCGTTTGCGTCGAGCCAGAGTTCCGGCCCGTGGTCGGCCTTGGGGATCCAAACGATCATAAGCGCGGTTTCCGGCTTGGGTCCGACGGGCACGAGGCCGTACATCGCCCCTTCGGCGAATTTTCGATCGTCGCCCAAGGGGCGCACCGGTTGATCGTGAAACTCGATGGCCCGATATTGCAGCACGGG
>JBEKGL010000215.1:0-7388 GCA_050012815.1 Thermoguttaceae bacterium | reverse complement strand
GTTGCCCCACACGATAGGCGAGGACCAGCCGAGCCCGGGAATATCGGTTTTCCAGGCCACATTTTCGGTATCCGACCATTGATCGGGCAGGTTCGCGCCGGCCGCTATGCCCCGGGCGCCCGGTCCGCGAAACTGCGGCCAATTGTCATCCGCCGCCAATGAAAAATATGCGTTGAGGCTTGCAAGCAGTGTTCCGAAAACAACTAGAATGATATTCCTTCTCATGTTTTTCTCCTGGATACAGTTAATAGCGCTAGAGATTAATGAAGGATAGGGGGGTACTTATTTGCAGTTAGCGCCCTGATGGGCGGCGACTTCAGCGGCCGACCGCGAGGATGCGGCCTTGTTTGCAATTACAATCATTATGCTTTTCGTTCCCGCCGTGTCGTCTCGGTCAATATAAAAGGTTACCGACCGCCTACTCTCTCCGCCACCACCATATATTCCCCGCTCGGTCCATCCCGTCCGGCCAGGGGCTCAAGGTGATCATACCGCAAGTCCCATCCTAAACGCAACCGTGCAAAACCTGCCGCACTCAACAATCCGGCCATTTCGACCGGCGGAAGATAATATCGCACCGTTTGGATTTCTTCACTCGCCCCCATACTCATCTCATATCTTTGGCATCGCTCTTCCGTATACCCGTTTAACATGCGACGACAATCGTACAACCTGACTTCCCGCCCCTCTATCTGATAGCATCCTTTATCTTGCCACTTGCCCTCCAATTCAGGATGGGCCAACGTAGCCGGATAGAACAAGTGCAAGATAACCGGCGCGCCTTCCACTACATTCCGCCCAAGATGCTCGAGAAAGGCCAGCCGCTCGCTGGGATGGATATAGTTGAAGGTGTAGAAGGTGATCAAGGCGGCCCCATATCGCCCCGGCAATGGTCCTTTCGCAAAATCGTGTAAGACTAAGGCGCCGTTGGGCCCGAGCGGTTCTTGCTTCAATTTCCTTTGAGCCAGTGCGAGCATCTCTTCTGAAATGTCCACACCGGTAACGCTATGCCCAGAGCGAAGCAACGCCACCAGAATCCGGCCGCTACCGCAGCCAATTTCCAGCAGGGGCGGCTGACTACCAGCTACGGCGGCCAAATAGAATGGTATATCGTTGGTGTATTGTGCCGTATAGGCATCGTAGAATTTTGCGAACCGGGCGTAAGATCTTTGGACATTCATGGACTATTGGATCTCAGGTAATGAATGTCGTGAAACACTGGCAAAAACTCCGGGAGCAAGCTCCCGGGCTAAACGTGGAACACGACATTAATAATCTGACACTCGATAATCACCTATTCCAGCACCGGCAGTTCGGCCAGGGCCGTTTCGATGTGTTCCTGGGGATAGGCGTAGTCTTCCAACTGGCCGCTAAAGTATTTGTCGTACGACGACATATCGCACAGGCCGTGGCCGCTTAGATTGAAGAGAATGCACTTGGCCTCGCCGGTTTCGCGGCAGCGGATGGCCTCGTTTATCGCGCAGCGGATGGCGTGCGAGGTTTCCGGGGCGGGAATGGTGCCCTCGGTTTTGGCGAACAGTTGCGCGGCCTCGAAACATTCGTTTTGATGAAAGGCCGCCGCTTCGACTATGCCGAGGGTGGCGCACAGGCTGACCATGGGCGCCATGCCGTGATATCGCAATCCGCCGGCGTGAATGCCCGGGGGCACGAAACTGTGGCCCAGGGTGAACATCTTGATCAGCGGGGTGAGTTTCGTGGTGTCGCCGAAGTCGTAGCGGTACTGGCCGCGGCTCATCGACGGGCAGGAATGCGGCTCGCAGGCCACGAAGCGGATGTCCTTGCCTTCGAGTTTGCGGCGGATAAAGGGGAAGGCCAGCCCGGCAAAGTTGCTGCCCCCGCCCACGCATCCGATGATCACGTCCGGGAAATCGCCGGCTAGTTTCATTTGTTTTTCCGCCTCCAGGCCGATTATCGTCTGGTGGAGCATGACGTGATTCAACACGCTGCCGAGCGTATATTTCGTTCCCGGGTTGGTGACGGCGGCTTCGACGGCCTCGCTGATGGCGATGCCCAAGCTGCCCGGCGTATCGGGATCGGCCGCCAAGATCTGCCGGCCGGCGTTTGTCTCATTGGAAGGACTTGGAATTACCTTGCCGCCCCAAAGCTGCATCATCGAGCGGCGATAAGGTTTCTGTTGGTAACTGACCTTGACCATGAACACTTTACATTCCAGGTCCAGCAATGCGCAGGCGAACGACAACGCGCAGCCCCACTGGCCCGCCCCGGTCTCGGTCGTCAGCCGGTTGATGCCTTCCTTTTTGTTGTAATAGGCCTGGGGTACGGCGGTGTTCGGCTTGTGGCTGCCCGGCGGACTGTGGCTTTCGTCCTTGAAATAGATGCGGGCCGGAGTTTTCAGGGCCTTTTCCAATTCCGTGGCCCGAACCAGCGGCGAGGGCCGCCAAATGGCCAACACCCGGCGGATCGCGTCGGGTATCTCGATCCACCGCTCCCGGCTCACTTCCTGAGCGATTAATTCCTTGGCGAAAATCGGTTCCAAATCGGCCGGCGACAGCGGCTGCTTCGTGCCCGGGTGCAATGGCGGAGGAACCGGTTTCGGCAAGTCGGCCTGAAGATTGTACCAGGCCGTGGGAATCTCTTTTTCGCTTAGAAAAATGCGCTTGGAATCCATAAATTTACCCTTATTTACCGGTGAACAATGTGGAATCGGAAAAATTCTAGTCTAATTAAAAAAAAGACGTTTGTCGAGGGGCGGGATTATTTTATTAAGCATTTAATTTCAGCACGCACTCGGTTATATTTGGTTTTACGCTTGTCCGAAACATCTGAAACAATGGCACGATACCCCTATCGCTTGCCGGCAAAAAAACGGCCTCCCCCGTGATCGATCTTGGCATCAAAAAAAAACCGCCTTTTCTCTCCATTCCCCAACGCCGCCGGGCTTGGAAAATGGCCTATTGGAACATCGGCCTGTGGGCCGTCGGCAACGGGCTGACCAGTACCACGCTGGTTATATTTCTGGCCTTGGAATTGGATGCCAAAAATCTTGGATTGGGCATCGGCCTGATTCTGGCCATGCCGCAAATGCTGGGACTGCTGCGCCTGGCCGCGCCGGTTTTGATCGGACGCATCGCCGACCGAAAGACATTCTGCCTGTTCACGTTCACCCTCAGCGGTTTGCTGCTGTTCTGCCTGCCGTTGGTTGCCGCCCCGGGCGCGACGCACTCGGCCGAAATTTCGCTCCTGGCATTGGTGATCCTTTGGTCCTTGCATCACCTGATGCAATACATGGGTACAATCGCCTTGTTTTCCTGGCTGGCCGACGTCGCACCGCTTAGGATCCGCGGCCGCTTTTTCGGCCGTCGCCAGCGTTGGCTCCTTGCCGGCGAAGCCATCGGTGCAATAGGTTGCGGATTGTTCTCGTATTGGTGGATGGGCGCACACAAAGTCTATCCGCACCTGAACTGGATCGGGTATGCAATTCCCGCCGAGCTTGGAGCGTGGTTCATGATCGCGGCAATAGTCCCGCTGTGGCTGATGCCCGAGGTCGAAACCGTTTCACGCACTCGGCCCGGCGTCGATTGGAAGTCGCTTGCAAAACCTTTCGCTGACAACCGCTTTTTGCGCTTGCTGTTGTTCGGCTGCTGGTTTTCATTTTCCAACGGTCTGACGCAAACGGTGCAATACAGTTATACAAAAGAGATATTAAACATATCTCTTTTGGCAATGCTCGCCGTGCAAACCGCAATGCGTCTGGGCCAGTTGAGCATCAGCCCGGCGCTTGGGCGAATGGCCGACCGCGTCGGCAATAAGTCGGTAATGCTGTTTTGTCTTGTTCTGACCGCCCAAGGGCCGCTGTTTTATCTCTTTTCAACTCCCCAAGAGCCGTGGTGGTTCGCCGGCGCGTGGATCGTGTGGATCGCCTACGCCGGGCTGAACATCGGCTTGCCCAACCTGATGCTAAAGCTCTCTCCCGACCCGTCGGGTGCCACTTCTGGCTTGTCCAGCAGTGCTTCGAACACGCCTTACATCGCCGCATATTTCACCGTCACCGGATTGTGCTATGCCGCCAACACGATCCTGGGCGGATGGCTTTTTGATCGCTACGGCCATAGCACGTTCATCTTTTTAGGCGGCACGCTGGATTACAACCATTGGATATTCCTGATCGGCTGGGCGGCCCGCTGCCTGGGAATTATAGCGCTGCTGCTGGTGATCGAGCCGAAGAATAAACGGAGAATAAACACCTCGGGCGGCGAGTGTCAGCCGACTGAGAGGTTGTGAATTCATCGCTTATGCGTCACAATGACCACCATATGTAGGGTGCGTGAAACGCACCATCCCCCTACAGATTACTTTAACCCGGATTATTCATAGCCTAGGATTTACGGCGCAAAGTACAAAACACCAGCCCGAAGCGCAAGCGAGGGTAAACTGTTTACCATCCCTCGCTTGCGCTTCGGGCTAGTGTGAATTTATGAATAATCCGGCTTAAAGGACATCTAGAATTGTCAGTATTGTTATCGATACCCCCCGTTTTATCTATATAATTCACTAAAATTTACCAAATTTTAAATCAGGACACTACCCTTTAGTCGATAAGGGTGGACAGAAAACGAAAAACTAGTATAAAATGTAAGGCTCTGACCATTTTACATTCTTTTATGCTGGCATACATTTAACTAACAACGGCCCTTAACCTAATAGGAGGACTGAGTGGTAAAGTTGACATTGCGGGATCGGGAGTCTATTCAGGAGGCGGTCCGTCGCTTCCGCAAATTGGTAGAGCGAAGCGGAATCAAAAAAGAAATGCGTCGCCGTGAGTATTACGAAAAGCCCAGCGAAATCCGACGGCGTGCACGCTTGCGTGCCGAACGCCGATCGCGAACCGGGCGAATAACCCCGGGCCTCTAATCTGCCCGGAGTTTTTCTCTTCATCCTTTATCTTAGAGCCCTAGCACGTCGTTCATGCTGTACAGTCCGGCTGGTTTGCCGACTAAGAATTTAGCAGCGGCAAGTGCGGCCAGGGCGTAGCAATCGCGATTGGTGGCGCGAACAGTCAGTTCGAGGGTTTCGCCCGGCATGGCGAAGATGATGGTGTGCTCGCCGGGGTTGTCGCCCACGCGGATGGCATGATAACCGATTTCGTTGTGCGGTCGTTTGCCGGGGCGGCCCTGTCGGCCTTGAGAGTGTATGGTCTGGCCCATCACGCCGGCAATGATCTGGCCGAATTTTAGTGCCGTGCCGCTAGGCGAGTCTTCTTTATAACGGTGATGGCGTTCGAGGATTTCGACGTCGGCATCTTTGTCTTTTAGGGCAGTGGCGGCGATTTCGGCCAGTTTCATGGCCAGATTGACCGCCAGGCTCATGTTTGGGGCCCAAAGCAAAGGGATTTCGCGTGCCGCGGCATGGAGCTTTTCGGTTTGAACGTCGCTGAAACCGGTGGTGGCCACGACCAAGGGGATTTTCTTTTGCCGGCAGGTTTCGATGATGCTTTCCGCGCCTAAGGGCAGGGAAAAATCCACGACCACGTCGGCTGGCACGTTCAGGGTCGCCGTAAGAAGAACGCCCAGTTTGCCCGATCCTGCAAGAACGCCGACGTCTTCGCCCAAGCGAGAATGTTGCGGCGACTCCAGCGCTGCGACCAGCGATAGTTCCCCATCCATCGCCGCCAGGGCGATAAACCTCTGTCCCATGCGCCCCGCAGCGCCGTGAATGGCTATTTTTATCATGTTAACGGAGAATGGTTGGTGGATAGTGCAAATCCGCAAGCAATATCGGAGCGACCAACGGTCGCGGCTTTATGGATGTCTCAGCGATACGTATTATATACTCTAGTGCATGAGTGGGCAGTAAACTGCCCACCCCTAAATCCCTAAATCCCTAATCCCTAAATCCCCCAATCCCTAATCCCCAATCCCCAATCCCTGTTCAATACGCGTTTTGCCCTGAAATCACCACCCATACTGTCCGCAGCAATATTTTGATATCCAGCCACAGCGACCACTGGCGGATGTAGAGCAGGTCGAATTCGATGCGTTTTTCCATTTTCTCGGGCGTATCGGTTTCGCCGCGCCAGCCGTTGACCTGCGCCAGACCGGTGATTCCCGGCTTGACCTTGTGGCGGAGCATGTAGCCTTCGACCTTTTTGCGGAATTCCTCGTTATGCGCGTTGGCGTGCGGACGCGGTCCGACCAGCGACATGTCGCCCGCCACCACGTTCAGAAGCTGCGGCAGTTCGTCGAGCGAGTAGTGTCGCAAAAACGCCCCTGCTTTTGTGATGCGCGGATCGTTTTTCGTGGCCTGCACGGCGTCAGTCCCGTCTTCGCAGACCGTCATGGTGCGGAATTTCCATACGCGAATCTCCCGGCCGTCCAAGCCGTATCGCCGCTGGCGGAAGAACACCGGCCCGGGCGAAGTGAACTTGATCCACAAGGCAATGGCCGCCATGGGAATGGCCAGCAACAGCAAGAGCAGGCCGCCGAGAACCAGGTCGCACAGACGCTTTGCCATCCCGTCGATGCCGTAAAAAGGCGTCTCGAACACACTGACCACCGGCAGGCCCAGGATGTCGGTCCAGCGCGAGTGCAACAATTCGAAAACAAAACAAAGAAATCGGGCACCACGTAGACCGAGGCCGTGGTGTCGCTCAGCCGGCTTAGCACGCCGCGGATGCGCTCTTCGGCGCGCATGGGAAAGGTGATGTAAATAATGTCCACTTCACCGGCCCTGGCCGTCGCGAGCAGGTCGTCGAGATTACCGATGCGCCGGCCGAGGTCCTGGGGAACTTCCGGGATGCGCTCGTCGCCGCGATCGTCGTAAAAGCCCGCGAGTTTCAGGCCCATCTCCGGCAATTGCTCGATGTTTTTCGCCAATTGGAAGCCCAGTTCAGTCACGCCGACGACGGCAAAATTCCGGCTGTTGTAACCCAGGCTCCGCAATATCCGCTGCAACAAGCGAATCCCCAGCCGGCAGCAGATCATCAAAACAGGTGAAACCACAAACCACGTGAACAGGGCAAGCCGTGAAAACTCCTGGGTGTGTTTCGTTACAAATCCCCAACCCAGCAGTAGAAACAAGGTGAAAATCCAGACAAACAACAACGAAATTATTTCACGCCGGGTCGATACCCCGCGCCAACTGCGATACGCCCCGCTCAACTCGGCCACGAAATAATACAAAATAATGGCCGATAATCCGGCGAGAAAATAATGTTCGGTCGTTGTCCAGCGGGCTTGCGGTTCCAGAGAAGCTATAAACAGCCCGGCGACGATGCACAAGACATCGGTCGTGCGATACAACACGCCGGCCGGAGGCCAATGTTGATGAATCCGCCGCACTGAGTTGGACATTGAAAAATACCCTATCCAAACCTCGTTCCAGTTTTTTCGGTTGTAGCGGCAGTGATA
>JBEKGL010000214.1:0-10702 GCA_050012815.1 Thermoguttaceae bacterium | reverse complement strand
CAACCGACTTTCCTTTAGCGGAGACCTTCTCAGACCGCAAGCCGAGAACGCTCACCTGCCGGGTGAAGCGTAAACACAACTTTCATCATATCCAAACAGGGCTCGCTGTCAAGCCTTAAGTTATTGATCTCCGTTATCTGAAAAAGCCCCTGACATTTTAAACTTTTAATCAAAGACCTTGGCCATACCGAGCAGGGTGCCCGCACATTTTTTGCACCCGGTTTATATACAACCCTTTCGCTGTCGCAAAGGAAACATTCCACCACATCGGGTGGCATGCCAGGGCGACAGAACTTTCAGCCAATTTCCAACGGCCGAACAGTACCCGGGACTTGCTGACAGAACCCCGTTAACCACAAACCGGGGCATTATTAATTAAGTTATTTAACTCCCTACTACTTATACTATATCGGAACTTCCAATGCAAGGCAAGGGGTGCATTTTTCCCATAATTCCAAAAATCACCATTAAAACTGGCATAATCCTCAAACTTTAACGCTATTTCCCACCCGCCCATTTCCGATAACTAGTTGACGATAGTCGGGAATTAACATTTTTTTAGCTCTTGCCTTTGAGGCGGGTAAAATGCGGAAAATAAATAGACTGCAATGGCTGGGCGCGGGGTTGTTTCTAGGCACTTTGCTATTTCCAGTTTTGGCGATTGCCCAGCAACCTTTCCCCTGGGAATCCACCCTGGAAAACGCCCAACGGGTTGCCGCACAAAATAATCGCCTGGTACTCATCTATTTTTCCGAGTATTGGTGTGGTGCCTGCAATAGAATGGAAGCCGAGGTATTTAACCAGCCGGGAGTAGCTGCGGCCTTGCTGGTTAATTACGTGCCGGTGAAGATCAGTGCCGACCAGATGCCCTCCATGGCCAAAAAATACGGTATTACAGGCCTGCCTACCACGGTTATTATTACACCTCAAGGCCAAGGATTGGATTCGATACGCGGAAGAATGGAAGCCACCCAATTTGTCGCCCGCTTGAATCAAATTGCATCCGCCAGACAACAAAACGCCGGCCAGACGGCGCAAGTGCCGGCCAATATCCCAATCCGGCCGGCCGAGCGCTCAACTGCCGAACAGAGTCCGCCAAGCAACCAATCAGCGACAAGTTCCACAGTTCCCGACGACCGCTATGCGGATTACTATCGCCACAATCCGAACAATCAACCGGTTTTATCCACGACAACGCCCGCCGGAGAACCGATCCAACCGAATCCCGCAACGGTATCGCCGCCATACGGTCAACAACAACCGCCCGCTGGTCCTGAGCTGTCCGGGCCAAGCCTGGTTCAATCGCCCGCAACTTCGCCGCAACAGGTTCGTAATATTCCACCGCCTATGACGGCAAATATACCGCAGCAGGCAATGGCGAATCCTTCGCAGCAAGCAATTGTAAATCCGCCGCAGCAAACAATGGCGAATCCGCCGCAGCAAGCGATGCCAAATCTGCCGCAGCCCACGGCGGCCAATCCGGTGCAGCAATCCCCTTTGGCTTTCAATCCATCTTCGCCTCCGCCGGCAAATACGCCTCAACAAACCGCTCCACCGGCCAGAGCGGCCTCTCAGCCGCCTGCCGCCACGACTTTATGTTTGGACGGATTTTGCCCGGTTACTCTGGCTGAAAAACAGCAATGGATTCAGGGCGATCGCCGCTGGGGCGTAATTCATCGGGGGCGTGTTTATATTTTCGTGGGTCAGGAAGAGCAAAAGCGTTTCTATGCTAATCCCGACCGGTACGCACCGGTCATTTCCGGCAACGACATTGTACAGGCCATGGAAAAGGCTCAGACCGTACCAGGCATGCGCGAACACGGCGTGTTCTACAACGGTCACATCTTTTTGTTTGCCGACGAGGTCACCTTGGAAAAATTCTCCAAGAATCCCGCCTATTACGCCAACCAGGCTCTGGAAGCCATCCAAGCCTCAGCGCATCCCGCCCAGCAGATGCGGTGATAAACCTTGACAACTACCATGGGAACGACGGCGGCAGGGTTGTTTTGCGGGGCATTTTCTCGTCCATCATCGCGGCGTCATAGACCAGCGCGGCTATGATGGTTGCGGCCTGTTTCATGTCGTCGGCCTGTACGCGATCGTAAACGTCACCGCTGGAGTGATGCGTGCGGCTCCAGTATTCGATGGGGTCCTGGAGGAAATGGAAGGCCGGCAGGCCCACGGAGTCGAAGGAGTCGTGGTCCGTGCCATGGGCGTTGTCGAGGGTGAGCGTCTGTGCGCCCAGGTCTCTGAAGGGCTCCAGCCAGCGGCGGAAGATGGGCCGGACCGCCTCGTTGCCCTGCATGTAAATTCCGCGGATTTTGCCCGTACCCTCGTCGAAGTTGAAATAAACCGAGAGTTTATCATACTCTTCTTTATGGACGAGCTTGCGTTGCGGAGGCGATTTATCACTGGTGATTCGAGCGGCCGGCTTGTTATCGCCTTGGTCTTTTGGTCCGCGCCCTTCGTCGGCGTTCTTAGGGCCGGCGTATTCGCCAAAATGTTTTGACACATAAGCCCTCGATCCGCACAGTCCCTGCTCCTCGCCGCTCCAAAGGCCGATGCGGATGGTTCGGCGAGGCTGAAGTTTCAGCGCCTTGATAATGCGTACCGCTTCCATGGTCGCCGCCACGCCGGTGCCGTCGTCGGCCGCGCCCGTGCCGGCGTGCCAGGAGTCGATATGCCCGCCGAGCATCACAATCTCGTCCTTCAGATCGCTGCCGGGAATTTCGGCGATTGTGTTGTAAGCCATTGTGTCGTCGTTGTGGAATTGCACCTGCAAGTCCACGGCCATTTTCAATTTCTCGCCCTGTTCGATCATGCGGACCAGGCGGTTGTACTGCTCGACCGCCAAGACGATCTGCGGCGTCATGGCCGGCGCGTCGGAGGACCAAGGAGAGCGGTACTGGCCGAACGGGCCGCCCTTGTCGGACGAACCCTTTGGGCTGGGAACCGCAGCGGAAGCCAGGAATATCGTGCCGCCGTCGCCCTGATTGCTCGAAGTGACTAAAAGCGCCGCTCCTTCCTCGGCTATAAACGACGTTGCCCGCCCCGGAGGCAAACCGGCGTCTTGCGGCCGCGTCGGTCTGTTAAACAAGGCCGCAAAAGACGAGAACAACTGCACTGGAGAGAATTGCCCTCCCGGCCCTGCGTTCCCGGGCAAGCCGGGCGGTCCATTCCCGCGACGCTGCCAAAACGAGACCGGCTCGCCCGCATTTGCCAGTCTGAGGAGATCGGCATCGGTCATGCGGATTGCCAGCGGTTCAAAATGGGCTTTGACTTCGCGCAGCGGACCGACAAGCACTACTGCTCCTTTCAACTTCCCTTTGTATTTCTCCAGATCGGCTTCGGTTTTGGCATCAAGGTAAATCACGTCGGCCGTAATCGGTTGCTCGAAACCCGGCGACCATGCCTTGGGATAAGCGATCAAGGGAATGTCCTGCGGTTCGACGATCTGGGCCGAAAAACGCTTCAGCGTCCAGCCGCGTCCGAACGGCCCCCAGGCTTCCAGGTGCGCATTGCCCAGTCCCCACGAAGTCAGCTTTTCCGACGACCACTCGTTTGCCCGTTTCAAAGCGGGCGAACCTGTAAGCCGCGGCCCGATAACGTCGGTCAGGTAGCTTAAGGTCTGCATGACTTGGGAGCGTTTCAAACCTTCCTCGCGGATTCGCGCGATGGGATCGCCGACTTGTTTCTTCGCGGACTGGGAACCGTCGCCGCCGGTTTTCGCCGCCTCGGCCGCCGAGGGTCGATCACTCTTTTGTTTTTGGGTTTCGAGGGTCTGTAAATCCCGGCGCAGCGAATCCACGGATTGCTTCAACGTCTGGACTTGCTTTTCGATTTCCTCGATTCTTTTCTCCTCCGGCGGAGTTTGAGCCGACACGTCGGTGGCAGCCGGCAGTGTAAGTGCCGCAACGGCCAACACGACCCAAAAAGGCTTTATGAACGCTTTTCTCATGTCAAGTGTTTTCATGGTTTATTTCCTTTTCTTCCGAGGATGCGTTTGGCCGTAAGCGATCGTTTTTTCACGCCGCACATCACAAATACCTATGATAATCGCGGGACCGGCAACTAGCAAGTTACGCCGAACCACGAATTAGGTTTATCCCCAGCACCCATGCCACATGTAAGGAAACACTGCAACTTTACATTGCATAAACGTTTAATTTATTCCTTGCTTGTGCCGAACCAGCGATGCCGCAGCGCCCAACACCGCGGCGATCGTCGCCACGTGAAGCCCCATGTCGACCGCATCGATGATGGTCCGGTTCGAGTCTTGGGCCAGAACGGTTGTGAGCACCGCACCCGACAGGCCCACGCCCAATACCATGCCCACGTTACGCGCGGTGGCCAACATTCCGGCGGCAATGCCTTGACGATTCGCCGGCGCGGATCCCATCAAAGCGCTGTTGTTGGGACTGATGAAAATTCCGGTGCCCAATCCGGTCAGGCAGAAAACCGCGGCAATATAAAAATAGGACGTCTGCGCTGAGACGAGCGACATGAGCAGCGATCCGCCGGCCAAAATCACCATGCCGATGGATGAGGGAAGGCTCGAGCGGATGCGATCGGAAATCGTACCGCTTATGGGCGCGGCAACGGCCATCACCAGCGGCTGCACGGAAAGCAGTAGTCCCGCCCGGGCCAAATTCAAGCCCCGGCCTTGGATCAGGTAAAAGGGCATCAGAAAGGCGATGGTGTACATGCAAATATAATTGAAAATTGCCGCGGCCGTCGAGGCCGAGAACACCCGATTCGCAAACAGCGATAAATCGAGCATCGGCTGCCTGGTGCGAAGTTCCAGAAAAACGAACCAAATCAAAAGCGCCGCACTGGCGGCAAAAAGCAGCAAAATCGGCCGGGAAGTCCAACCCCACTCATGTCCCTGGTTGAGCGCCAACAGCAGAGCGACCAATCCGACCATGAACGCAGCCGCGCCCCGATAGTCGAACCGCTCGCCCGTATCTTGGCCCCGCCCGGAAGGAATGAAATACATGCCCCAGGCCAATCCCAGCGCGCCGATGGGAACGTTGATGTAAAACACCGCTCGCCAACTCCACGCCTCCGCCAGCCAGCCCCCCAATGCCGGACCGAACGCCAGCCCCAGGTACGTCATGGTTGCCTGCAATCCCAGGGCCTGGCCGCGTTGGCCGGCTGGAAAGTTCATGGTCAATATGGCCGGCGCGGTGGCAAAAAGCATTGCCGCTCCGATCGCCTGAATCCCGCGAAACGCGATCAGCATGGCGGCTCCGGGCGATAGGCCGCACAAGGCCGATCCGATCACGAACAATCCGAATCCGGAAGTGTATACCGGCTTATGCCCCCGAAGATCGCCCAATCGGCCGAACATGAGCAGCAGCGAGCTGACCACCAGCAAATAGATCGTGACGGCCCATTGCACGGTAGCCACTTCGCAGCCGAACTGGTCGCGGATCACGGGAAGAATCGTATTGACAATGCTCGCGTCCATCGCCGACATGAACGTCCCGATGCCGACCGACAACAATATCCACCACTTTCGTTCCACTCCGGCAAAACTCCGTTCAAATGGTTCCTGGGTCATCCACGGTCCAGGGTTGACGGATTCCCAACAAACGACCGATAATTGAGATACCCATCAAAGGAGTATAGTAGTACATAACCTTTTAATTGCCCACTCTATTCCAAAGGCACGATCTTCTGGAGTTCCTTCTGGTCGCGAGCTTTATTCCAGTCGTCGAGAAGTTCTTTTTGATGCAATGCAGCCCATTCGATTACAATTCCCATTACGCGAGGGGGCAATCGACCGGAGAAAACCGATAAGGTTCGAATGTCGATCAGGGCGAAATCACGGCCGTACTCCGCATGGAAGTGCGGAGGATTGTGATCGTCAAAAAACATCTTAATGACGATGCCGAAAAATCGGCTTATCTCAGGCATGGGAAGGCTCGCCGCGCAAGGCGGGAAAGAGTTCTTCCGGTTTTTTGCCGGTTACTTTGAGATATAGTGCATCCGGGCATAAATCAACCTGCTCGTCCCAGACCAGTTCGCCGGATGATCCAATCCGGACCCGTTCAAAGGTATGATAATCGCGCCACATCGCGAATACGCCCTTTCCGACCAGATCCGAAAGGTCCACGGTTCCCGAAATCCCGTCGTCAAAGGTCAGTTCCAAGCGATAGTTTTCCAGCGGCTTGGCTTTGGTGATCTTAGGCATGATTTATCTTCTCCTTACTATCTTAATTATACTCGAAACGGAGACATTTGAAAAGTGATGGATAAAGACAAACCGCGACCGACCAACCGACCATGCTATCGCATGGCGCCCGTCGCGGCTTTATGGTATGCCGCCCCGGGCCATTTTTCGCAACTCCTCGGTGGTTTTCATGGAGCAGAATTTCGGGCCGCACATGCTGCAATAGTGGGAGGTTTTGTTTTCATCGGCGGGAAGCGATTCGTCGTGCATTTTGCGGGCGCGCTCGGGATCCAAGGACAAGCGGAACTGCTCTTCCCAATCGAAATTAAACCGCGCTTGGCTGATGGCGTCGTCGCGCGATTGAGCGCCGGGGCGATGCCGGGCAATATCCGCCGAGTGGGCGGCGATCTTGTAGGCGATTACGCCCTGACGCACGTCTTCCAGGTTCGGCAGGCCCAGATGCTCTTTGGGCGTGATGTCGGTCACAACCGGCCCTAGTACGTAAAACGGCGCTTCGTCGCATAATTCCATTTGAAGCTTGATATTCCGCTCGATCTGGTCCATAGGTAGGTGGCCGGGGCCTTCGATCATTACCTGGCAGCCGCGCCCGCGCGCCCGGCGTCCCAGCTCGCCCATTACTTTTAGTTCGGCAAATTGAGCCTCGTCGCTGGCGTCGGCGATAGAACCAGGGCGCAGGGCGTCGCCCAGGCTCCAAGTGACATCGTACTTGCGCATGATGTCGCAGAGATCGTCGAAGCAGGAATAAAAGGGATTTTCCTCGCCGTGGACCGCCATCCACTTGGCCACAAGCGATCCGCCGCGACTTACAATGCCGGTTATGCGTTTTTCCGTAAGCGGTATGTGATTGCGCAATATGGCGCAGTGCACGGTCATGTAATCGACGCCCTGGCGAGCCTGCTGTTCGATGACGTCCAAGAAATCCCGCGGTTTCATGTCCGCAATGTCTTCGAGTTGCTCGGCCACCTGGTAAATCGGCACCGTGCCCACGGGCACCGTGGCGGCTTCGATGATCCGAGAACGCACGCCGTCGATGCCTTCGCCGGTCGATAAATCCATCACCGTATCGGCGCCGTATTGCAGGGCCGTGAACAGCTTGGCCAGTTCGCACTCCGTATCGCTCGATAGGGCCGACTTACCTATATTGGCGTTGATCTTGGCGCGCGCGGCAATGCCGATGCCTATCGGCCGCAGCCCCTTTTCCAGATGCACTTTACTGGCCGGAATGACCATCCTCCCCCGGGCCACCTCCGCGCGAACCAACTCTGGCTGGAGTCGCTCGTCGCGGGCAACGGCCTCCATCTCGGGCGTAATTACGCCGGCAATGGCTTGTTCAATCTGAGTCATATAAATAAGTTTTCAGTTGTCGGTTTTCAGTTTACAGTACGCAGTATTCACCATGCCGCATTCATCATACCATGCCTGAATCCTATGAGGATGGAAGGGTGAATGTCAACACATAAATAAGTTGACTTTTTTGGTTGTCTTACAATTATTCCGCTAATACCGCTTATTTATCGGGGCAAATGACCACTGGTCAGTTCATCGGCCAGGCTTTGGGCGTTGTAGATTTTTTGCAGGGCCTCGATAATCGCGCTTGAGTGGACGGCCAATGACCGGCCTTGAACGTCGTTATAAACATAATCCCAAACCAGCGATTCCAGATTGCCGTCGAAGATGATTCCCACCAATTCGGCTTTTGCGTTCACGACCGGACTGCCCGAGTTGCCGCCGATGATGTCGTTCGTGCAGATAAAGTTAAAGGGAGTATCGAGATTAAGTTTTGCTTTTTGTTCGAGCCATCGTTTGGGCAGATTGAAAGGCGGCTCGTTTCCGTGCTCCTCGGACCGTTGATAAGCGCCGCCCATGGTGGTCCACGGCGGGATGGTTTTGCCAGCTTGGTTGTAACCCTTGACCATTCCAAAAGCCAATCGCAGGGTGAAGGTGGCGTCGGGATAAATATCCTTGCCGAAAAGCGCGAATCGGGCCTTGGCGATTTTGCCGTATGCCTGGCGCTGCGGTTCCTCGACTTGTTGTTCATAGATTTTGCGTACGTCGCGGGCGGGCGCATCGACCAGGCGGGCCAGGCGGATCATCGGATCGTTGGATGCTTCAATCGCTTTTTGACCGCCTTCGGCCAGTTTTTTCCGCATAGCAACGTCCTCGAGCTTTGTGCCTTGCACCAAGGCCGCCGCCCGCTCCACTGGCGAAATGCCTGAGAGAACCTCTTTGGCCAATTTATTGTCGTAGCCCGCCGTTTCCATGAAATAACTCAAAGAATCGGCGAGCTGGAGCGTTTCCAGGTCCTTGTAGACGGGCGTATCGGCGAACAGTTCCAGCTTCAGCGAGTCGAGGTTCGATTCGCGGAATTCGCGCAGCCGGTCGGCGTTGGGTTTGGCGCTTTCCTCGGATAGCCGCAGCAAAGTCCGTGCGATTCGGAAAAGCCTGCAATCGAAGGCCGAGCCTTTTTCCAGCAAATCGAAGTCCTTGTAGACCGGTTCCCAGACCTTCAGCGACTTGGCCACGATGTCCCAGGCGTCGCCGCAGGATTTTTCAAGTTGCGGATCTTTCATTACCGCCTGGCGGAAGGCTTGTTCGGCGGCCTTGTGCGGATCCATCACGGCCGGGTCTTGCAGCCCGTCCAACATGCCCAAGCGGGCCTTGCGCGAGTTCTGCACGCCGAACAGATCGTCTTTCGCCCGCCGGGCGTTCTCCGCGCTCCGCTGGCTGTAGACCGAAAGCAGCACTTCGCGCCGCCGCAGCTTAGTGAGCAGGTAAGGCATCGCCCGGTCGCGGATGAACTCCAGGTGCGCGGCGGTGTCCAACCGGTCGGTCTTTCCCGGATTTCCCGAGACGAAAACCAACTCGTTGTCTTTCGGGCCAGCCGCGCTCCACTTCAAATAGTGGTCGATCTTAGCCGGCTTGCCGTCTTCATACACGCGGAAGAAACAGATATCCAGATCGTAGCGCGGGTACTCGAAATTGTCGGGATCGCCGCCGAAAAACGCGGCATCCTGTTCCGGCGCGAACACCAAGCGCACGTCGGTGTACTTTTTGTATCGGTAAAGCTGATACTCGCCGCCGTTGTACAAAGTGATCACGTCGCTGCGCAGGCCGGTTTTATCCGTGGACTCTTTTTCGATGGTGTTCATCACCGCTCGTCGGGCCTTTTCGGCCGCGGCCATGTCGGCGCCGGCCGGCACTGCGGCGTTTACCCTGGGCGTGACGTCATCGATGCTCACCAGGACATTAAGTTCCTGATCGGCGCACTTTAGTTCCTCGTCCCGGGTTCTGGCGTAAAATCCGTCCTTGAGGTAATCGTGCTCCTTGCTGCCGAATTTTTGCAGTGCGTCGGCCCCCACGTGATGATTGGTCATCACCAGGGCGTCGCCCGAAACGAACGACGCCGACCCGCCCTTGTTAATTCGCACCGACGCAAGCTGCACGTGCTTGAGCCACTCCGGCGCGGCCGTGAAATTGTAACGCTCTTTTAAGATTTTGTTGGGCGGGCTGTTGTACAGCCACATGCCTTCGTCGCCTTTGACGAGCGTACTGATACCGGCTAGTAAACATGCAACGATTGCAAATTGCGAAATGCAAAGTGCAAATTTCAAATTGCCGCAAAAACACATGATGATCTCCTTAAAATGATATTGTACTCGATAACCAGAAGTATTTTCTCCCCGTTACGTATTTTCCTTTACACTCGTGGATTTAAAAATCCAACCGAAACCGACCGTCATTAATATCAATGCCAGCGCTGCAAAGGCGATCAAGGAGGGAAGGTTTTGCTGCGGCAATCGCACCTTGACCTCCGCTGGCAATCCCTGGGGAGGCCTGAGCCTGTCGGAGTTCAGTTCCAAGAGCGAGGCGGCTTTATCCTCGGAACCCAAAACTGTTTTAGCGAATTCGCCCAACGTCGTATCGGCCTCCACTTCAGCGGGTTTATCGCCCGGCACATTAATCGTCATCCCTTTGCGCAAGGGCACATATTTAGGCGGAAGTTGGGTATTTAGATCGTAGATTTCAGAGGCCAGACGATAAACATCCTTTTCCGATGCCTTTTCGCCCAATTCGCTTTTTGCCAATGCCAGGCACTGGTTGGGAAAGTCGGCCTCCACGCTTATGGCCGTTTGCCGATACTGCCATGTGCCAAGGCTATCGGTTAAGCGGTCGCTGAAGATAAAAAAGGCAATAATCACGCCGGCAAGCGTGCCGCCGGCGATGTAACCGGTGGAAAACAGCACGCCGGAACTCATTTCCGATTCCAGTTCGGAAGATTGTCCGGATTTTTTCTTGCGCCTGAACCGATCGACGACGTACCTAACCAATCCGCCCACGAAGATCGGGGCCGACGTTGAAAGCGGCAAATACACGCCCACGGCAAAGGGTAGCGACGAAATGCCGCATAATTCCATCACTATCGCTATGGACACGCCCAAGAGCACCAAAACCCAAGGCATTTTTTGATTGAGGATGCCGTTGGTAATCAGGGCGAAAATCTCGGCT
>JBEKGL010000213.1:0-6724 GCA_050012815.1 Thermoguttaceae bacterium | reverse complement strand
TTGTAAAGATTGGATAAAAAAAAGCGCTCTACGAAACAAGAATGACAACCCGGAACATCTGCCGGAAATAAAAAGACAATATAAAAATCATGATTGGAGTGAAAAGTCCGACCAGCCATAATTCAGAAATCACTCTTACCGTCTCGACGATTATCCTGAAGTCATAAGGGCATGGGATCGCTATCTAGAAGAGCGCTGGTTGCCATGGGTTGAAGAGCATAACGCATGGGATATCATACATAAGGTTTACTCCGACCTTTTTGCCATTCATCATGAGCAACTTAGACTTGGCGAGGAGTATGAACTTGTTCTGGCGCTGGGTCTTCTTACATGGCAGACACCAACCAACCAGCGCGTCCGAAGGCACTTGATTGTCGCGAACATTGTTCTGGAATTTGAGGCTCGTTTAGGAAAGTTTACCATCCGACCAAATCCTGAAGGTGCCATTCTCCGACCAGAACTTGATATGCTGGATCCAGAGGATCAACCGGCCAGGGCTGAAGAAAGGGCCAAAGAATCGCTAAATAACATTACGGATGATCCCTGGAAAAAAGACATTACTGAAGGAGTTCTCAAGGCCCTTGTACACTCGATCAACCCCCAAGGTGAATATCATGATCATCTGGAAATAAAACACAATACTGCGACACCAAAGCCCAATGTTGAATATGCACCCGCAATCATTCTCAGAAAGCGTTCCACAAAATGTCTTACCGAAATATTAAAACGAATAAAAGAGAGAATCGAAAAAGACGGAATAATTCCCGCCGAGTTTGCCGATCTGGCAGAAATAACTAAAGGGCAAGAAACCGAAGTAGTCACGGATTCGGGTGATTCGTTTTCAGATTTCGATGATGAAATATATTTCCCCAAACCATCGAATGAAGAGCAGAGGCGTATTGTAAATAAAATAAAATCAGCAAATGGTATCTTAGTTCAGGGCCCGCCTGGAACCGGAAAGTCTCATACAATCGCCAATTTGGTCTGTCATTTGCTGGCCACGGGGAAACGAATTCTCATTACCGCCAAAACCCCGCGAGCTCTTTTGGTTCTTGAAAAATTATTGCCCGATGAGCTTCGGCCTCTTTGTATAAACTTGCTTGGAAGTGGCTTGGAGGAAAAACGGTCGCTTGAATCCAGCGTGGGAGGGATTCTTCGCAAGAATGAAGAGTGGAACGAGCAACGATCAAAAGCTGACTTGCAGCAATTGGAACTAAAACTTCGGCAATTGAGGGAGGAAAAAGCCCAGATCGCTAGACGGCTACGCGCTATACGCGAATCCGAGACCCATACCCAAACCATCGCTGAAGGAGCATATCACGGCACAGCCGCTCGAATCGCTCTAGCGATAAATAATGATAAGGAGAAATTCGGTTGGATTACTGATATTATTCCAATAGATCAGCCCTGCCCAATTAATGAAGGCGATCTTCGCATCATTATTAACACTATTCGGAAATTGACACCTGAGTTACGAAAAGAACTGGATTTGAATTGGCCGAATAAACTACCGTCCCCAAAAGAATTCGCTGATCTTGTTATTAAAGAAAGGGAAGCGGCAAATGAAGAGCATTTAGTCGAACATGAAGCTGATATGCTGAACGCGAACCATCTCTCCAGGTTAAATGACAATTCTATACGTTCTCTACTGGTTGCGATTTCTGAATTCCAGGGTAAATATCGTAGTCTGTTGGCATTACCTTATAAATGGATGCAAGCCGCAGTTCGTGATGTTGTTTCAAATAATCCTAACCTTTGGCGTGAACTCCATCGGGTAACGCTGGATGTTATCTATGGTATCGCGGATTCCGTTTCACTCGCGGATTCCACCGAGATTAAGATTCCGGTTAATGTGAATGAAAATGCGCTGTTCAAAGACGCGCAAAAGCTTAAATTGCATTTGAAATATGGGGGCAAACTTGGCTGGGGTCCATTTCGCCCAAGGCTCGTTAAAGAGCGCCTGTATGTAGTGAAAAGCATAAGCTTGAATGGGCATTTATGCGCCAGTCTACAGCAGATTCAAATTTTGACTGATGTATTGCACGTTCGTATCGAACTCGAGAATGCATGGAGGTTCTGGGTAACCTATTGCGAGAGAAAGTGGGGGCCTTTTTCATTGCAATTGCAGGTTCTTAAAAGTCTTTGCGATGCGCTCGAAGGAGCTTTGACGCTCGAAGATTTGGTTAAAAAATGCCGAAATGCGTTGGAACAATGTGATGGTTTGCCGGAACCAATATGGAAAGACGAATCTCAAATCCAAAGTTTGATGGGATCATGCAAACTTGCATTATCTCGTATCAATAAGCGTCGTGCTACGCAGGAGATTCTGCAAATTGAAAGTCCCATAACTTTTGCCGTTTCTAAGAAGAATGCCCATCCAGTAGCGCGTCGGGTGTTTGAGGCAATTCAAAATAGAGATGTTGATACATTCGCATCTTTTTATGATGAAATTCAGGAATTGAACAAAAAGAGATCGTCCTTGCAGAAAGTAGATGAATACCTCGGGAAATTGCGTCAGCGCATACCGAGGTTGGCAGATGATCTGATACGGACTTGTGGCGAAATATGCTGGGATATACGTATTTCACACATACGCGATGCCTGGCATTGGGCGCAAGCAAAAATATGGCTTGAAGAATATATCCGAAAAGAAGACGCTCCCAGCCTTGTTATACGAGAAAGACAAATCGAGGATGAGATTGGTTCTGCAATTGCCAAAATCGCTTCACTGCGTGCTTGGTCATTTTGCTTTTCCCGATTACGAGAAGAACACCGGCGGCATATGGAAGCTTGGCAGCAATCAATGCGTAGGCTTGGGAAAGGAACAGGCAAACATGCTCCCCGGCATCGCCGTGAAGCACAAAAACATCTAAATGAATGTCGTGAGGCCGTGCCAGCTTGGGTGATGCCTCTTCATCGTATATGGGATACCGTGGATCCAGCGCCGGGAATATTTGATTTCATTATTGTGGATGAGGCTTCACAATGCGGATTTGAAGGACTTCCGCTTCTCTATCTGGGCAAGAAGATTTTAATCGTAGGTGACGACAAGCAAATAAGCCCGGATGCTGTTGGATTAGATCGTGCTGATGTACACCGTTTTATGGAGGAATTTCTTTATGACTTTAGTTTCAAATCTTCTTTCGATGTTGAGAGTAGCCTTTTTGATCATGGTAAACTTCGATACGGCATGAGTCGCATAGCCCTCTGTGAGCACTTCCGATGCATGCCGGAAATCATCCGCTTCAGTAATGATCTCTGCTATTCTGATACGCCATTAATCCCTCTTAGGCAGTATGGAACTGATCGCTTGTCGCCACTTGAGCACGTCCCAATTAATAATGGCTACCGTGAAGGAACAGGCAGTCGTGTTGTGAATCGTCCTGAAGCCGACGCAGTAGTAACAAAAATAGCTGAATTATGCCTGGATCCAAGATATAAAGAAAAGACCATGGGAGTTGTGGTGCTTCAAGGAGATGCTCAAGCCAAATTAATAGAAGATGCACTATTAAACCAATTGGGCGCAGAAGAAATCGAAAAGAGAAGACTTATATGTGGAAATCCTTACAGTTTCCAAGGTGATGAAAGAGATATCATGTTTTTGTCTATGGTCGCTGCGCCTAATGAGACAATCGGCCCGTTCACTAAACCTGCTGATGAGAGGCGATTCAATGTTGCGGCAAGCCGCGCGCGGGATCAGATGTGGCTTTTCCATTCCGTAACTCGCGATGATCTGAGTACGACATGTCTTCGGCGACGTTTGCTTGAATTCTTCGAGGAGACAAAGCCCCAAATAATTGGCGGGATAGATCGAACGGAACTGGAAAGGAGAGCCGCCCAGGACAACCGGGCGGTTGTCAAATCTCCCAAACCCTTTGATAGCTGGTTTGAAGTAGATGTCGCCCTTGAACTGCTTCGAAAAGGCTATTTCATCATTCCTCAGTATGTTGTTGCCAATAAGCGCATCGATCTTGTTGTTGAAGGCGGACATGCACGATTGGCAGTGGAATGTGATGGTGATGAATGGCATGGGATCGATAAGTACGAAGAAGATATGCAACGGCAAAGAATGCTTGAACGTTGCGGTTGGGAGTTCTTCCGCGTCAGGGAATGCACTTTTTATTTGGATAGAAAAAAAGCTCTATGTGGCTTATGGCGTTTACTGGAAGAAAGAGGCATTATATCTTCAGTTTCTAATGGATCAACTGAATCGAAATCGCCAAGTGTGTCTGCCGGTGATGAACGTGCATGTCACAAAGAGTGCCATGAAAACGAAATCTCATCAATGAAATATGGCAGTGAATCGACTGAAAAACCCCGCAAGGTTGAAGTTGGTTCTACGGTTATCTATGTAAACGAAGATGAAGGCGACACCGAACTGCAAGCATTGATCACATATGAAAAGTCCAATCCTGAATGGGGCATGATGAATGTGAACACACCGATTTCCAAAGCCCTCTTGGGAGCCGAGGTTGGACAAGTTGTTATTGCTCAATTACCTATTGGCTCTGTACACTTGAGAGTAATTGATATAAAGAAATAACTTGGATTGAAGAAATAATAAGATTTGTGGTATGACCTGACCATTGGTCATCATCAAGTTACGAAAATTTCATTGAAATTAGGCCAGGCACATCGCTACAATCAAGCAACCAACTGTTTAAATGCGGAATAACCGCCCAGATAACATACTAGAACACACACAAAGAAAACGAATTCCGCCTAAACTCCCCTTTATGCCCATTCCGAAAATGCAACACCCCTATAGCGAGTTGTCCGAAGTTACGATTTCAACGAGCGACATAACTCTTATGTCAACAAGTAGTTCCGCCATGCAACATCGACGTAAAAAAATGACCCATGAAAGAGGCGTTGCATTTTTTTCCTAAACAGATACTAATCCACGCGGAACATTTTAGGGGCGGGGATTTTGTTATCTGATAATTTATCTATTTCCGTCGGCGAATACGACAAAAGCCAAACAGAACCGACCCCATAATTGCCGCGACAAGCATCAACGCGCCGGCAGTCGGCTCCGGAACGGCGGTGATCGTGAGTTCCACAAGGCTGGAACTATATGTTGCTTTGTAGATCAGGCCTGAAGTGGAAGAAGTGAGCGCTGAAAACGTGCCCGATTGGCTGCTGCAAGTTATGATGTCGAACGTTTCGCCGACCGTGGGAGTAAAACCGTTGACCAGGTCCAAGTTTAGCGTCCCGGCGAGCGTGGCCGCTCCGGTGACGGAAATCTTATCATAAGTGGAGCCGGCCGTTGTGCCGCCGAGTTCAATGTTCAGAGTGCCGGTGGATGTCTGGGTAAAGGCGCCGCTGACGGTCAACAACCCGGGCGCGGCGGTCATGGAAGAAATCTTGCCGGAATTGCTCAGGCTATTCAGCACTGAACCCGCCATTCCATACCACGCGCTGGACGAATCGACGGTCAAAGCCGCCCGGTTGACGACGCCCGTCAGGGTAGTGTTGTTTTGCAGCGTGGCAGTGATCGAGCTGAGGCTGTCGGCGGTCATACTTCCGGTAAGCGTTTCGTTATCGGCAGTTAGGTTCACCGTGCCGCCATTTGAACCGCTGGTGCCCCAACTTCCGGTACCTGCTTTTACAAGCACGCCTGATGCGGCAGTTACCTTCGCTCCGGTCAGTTTGATGATCCCCGTGGAATTTGTAACATAGAACAGCGGGCCGCTGGTGGACGTATAGGCGAGCGTGCCGCCGGTCATTGTGAAAGTTCCCGTAGTGCCGCTGGCGTCGCCGGACATGCTTTGATATATCAACACTCCCCATTTGCCGGTCTTGCTCGAAGACAGGGCGGTGTTTGTCAATTTAATGGAGTTTGCCCCTTCTATCACGGCGGCTTCCGACCCGCTGGCCGAAATCACGGCGTTGGAAACCGTAATAGTGCCCGTGGAATAAATGCCGGGCGAATCCTGCCCGGAGGTAGTCACCGTGCCGCCTGTGACGGTAATCGTTCCGCCGCCGCGGTCGGTTGCGATAGCGCCGGAATTGGCCCCCGCGGTTGACATGTTAACATTAGTGGCGGTTAGTGTGCCGCCTCCGCTGGCCATGATAGCGTGGGCGTATTGTCCGGTGCAATTTACGGAACCGCCGGTCATGCTAATCGAGCCGGTGCCGTATGCGAAGACGCCGTTTGCGCCGTTACCGCTGGTGGTTACCGAACAGTTGTTGAGCGTTATAACGCCTGAGGAAGTGGCCAGCACGCCGGAGTCGAGGCCGTAAAAACTGCTGCTGTCTGATGAAGAACTGCTGCCGGTTGTCGTGAGCGTACCCGTATTAATGGTCAAATTGCCGGTACTAGTGACCCAGACGGCGGACGTGTCGGTAGCGCTGGCTGAAATGGCCGTGTTTGACAGAGTTATCGTGCCACTGCTCAATTTATATGTCCCATAGTAGGTTACGGCCTGAGCCGGCATTGCAGCGGCAACTACAAGCAAGGACGCGACTGACACAGCCTTCATGATGCTATGTGTGCGGTTGAAAACGATTCGATGCAGGTTCTTATTCATGATGCAATTCTCCTTTGTCGTGAAAGCCGTCAAGAAAGGCTTACAATAAAATACCCCCCTAATGGAATGTAGCCGACTCAGCGTCCTTGATGGCCCATGCCGGACGCTGTCCCCGTTCAGGCGTTTTTCATAATGTTATAAACGCAAGATTCCGGTTGTTTTCTACATTAGTAAGAGCGTAAATCCGTTTT
>JBEKGL010000212.1:0-6761 GCA_050012815.1 Thermoguttaceae bacterium | reverse complement strand
AAGCATCAGGACGACTCTGCCGGCAACTCGTTGCATGGAAAGGGTTTTCAGGGTTCAGGATTCGGGGTTCAGGTTTATCAATATGCCGGGCAATTTTCCGGGTTTTGGCACGGACAAGCGCTCGATTCGCCATCAGCAACCGGGCATGACCGGCCGTCAACACAAGGGTCGCCAATCGTTTCATGACGGTTGCCCGCAGGTTGACGGAACAATCCCCCCGGCGATTCGGCACGTTCGACGATCCGCACATGATCGACGGGCTTTGGATAACTGTAGCCGGGCGTTTGCTTCACGTCCACGCGAACCTTCTCGGCGGGATTCGGCAGGTGCACGCGCGTGTGATTGACAATGGTATGTTTTTGCAGTCCGGCGGGCACTCCCAAGGGCACATGAGGCGGGCCGGGCAGGCCGATAGGCGTGCCGCACGTCGGCATCCCATACTGCGGCATGGTCACGCCGGAAATGTAATTGCTATTGGGCATAGTGGTCGGAGCGCCCACGGCCATGCCCATCGGAACCGATCCGCCGGGCATCTGTGCGCCGGGAATTACACCGCCGGGAATCGGACAGGAATATGCAACCTGCTCGATATTGCCTCCTTGGATTCCGGCAGGCGTAGGAAGCTGCAAGTCCTTGTTGCCCAGGCGGACAATCGCCAAAATCGCCCCGCGGCGATCGGCTTCGACGATCGGGTCCACGCCCGGATCGAGCCGCGTGCTGACCAAGGTCTCCACCCCGGCAACGGCCAGTTCCTGGAATTCAGGATCGGGCAGATAAATCACCTTGGTCACAAAATTGCCGCTTAAGACCTGATCGAAGTCCTCTTCGGCAAACTGCACGGGAATGGCATTATGCGACAAGAAGGCCTCGGATCGCGGCATGGCGGGGCCGACTTCCAGGGTAGGATACAGTTCCACGCCGGGCCGGCCGGAAATATTGGATATCTTAAGTTGATAGATGGCCCCTTGCGGGAAGTTATAGCGGGCCGGACAGATCAGCGGCTCGGAATCGAATTGGCCAGGGGCCGTCACTTCCCAGACGACCGACATGCCTTCAGGACCGACAAAGGCCATTTGCGATGACATCCCTGAATTGGGCACTCCCGGCTGATACATCATCACACCAGGTCCGGGACCATCGACTCCGGGTCCGGGATGCATCAGCATTTCGGCCGGCGGCAGGTTTTGCTTGCAAGGCACATGGCAGCAGCCCGCCGTGGCAACGGCGACTACTAGTAAGGTCAATATAGAAACCCTCATGGCGTCCCCCTCACTTCTGCTTCGAGCCTATGCCGGGTTAACGCCCCGGTCGGGCAAGAGCGTGGACTTTATTTCGATGTAAAAGGACTCACAACGGCGTGCCGCGCAAGAACAATCAGCGCAGAACACCTGTCTGAGGGTATTGGTCGGCGTGTTACAACACGAATCTTTGGAAAATCCGGCAAGACCGTTAAAATTATGCCTGAACAGCGGAACTTGCGCTATTTACGCAGATTGACACACCGCACTTTAACTCACTATTACTTAGCTGAAATCCCCATTTTTCAGAGACGGTATCAAAAATAGATTTAGCTCAGGTGAAGTGCTCAGACTAAACCTAACGTGATCTCAATCGGAAGGAGTGGTGGGTGTCCATAGACCGGCCGACATATGCCACGTGATGATTGTGATTTACACCTAACTCACCGTCAAATGAAGCAGTATTGCCCCACTTGTGGGGCAATACGCGGCCTGCTACAATAGCAGAAGTGGAAGTCGAGTTAATGAATAAATTCGCTGAAAGAGTACGGTGAGATCCATGAATGAAAATGATACCCCCATGAAGAAGCTCCCCAGACGCAAAAAGATAAAGTCCAATAGCACGAAGGGCGCACTCATCAAGGGCATGTCTCGGCGGCTCCCAAGTGAGATCCTCAATAGCGAAATATTTGCGACCCACTTGAAGATGATGATGCGTCGTTACGCCGGCATCTATGCTTTATACCGCAAAAACCGGCTATACTACGTAGGCCTGACGAAAAATCTACTCGGGCGGATACGATGGCACCTCAAGGACCGTCATAGAGGTAAATGGGATTCCTTTGCTATTTTCCGTATCCAAAGAGTCAAGTATTTAAAAGACATAGAAACACTTCTAACCCATATTGTTGATGCACCAGGAAACCGACAGAAGGGCAAGATACCGCAGGATGCTGATTTCAATAGGATACTCCACCAAGCTCTCAGGGAGCATAAGCAAGTGATTCGGGGTATTGAGAAGGCATTCAAACGATAACAGTGAACAAGGCGGAAATAAAGGTGGCAGGAACTGTTGTTGACTCGGTGGAATGTCAGATGTGAACCAAATGCCACTGCCGGCGAGTTCCCTTCCCCTTGTTTATCTACCGTTTCGTAAACGCAATATCTCACGTTTTAAAACTGTCTTTGTGGCACGGGATTGACAAACGGCGGTAAAGATATCGGAGGCTGGGCGTTAGCAATCAGTATGGAATGGTGCGTTTCACCCATGCCATAAAAAATTCACAACCGCTGATTGTTGATGGCTCTTTTCGCCAAAATTGGGACAGCCCCCCAAAATCATTTGACCTGTTGTTTATTCCCGTTCCCGGCGACGTACAGGGGCAGAAATCGGTAATAGACTTCCAGGGCGAGCGCGGCGATTGCAGTGGTATAGGCGCGGCCGCCGTAGCCGCCCCAGAGGGTGTCGGTATTCCAGGAACCGGCCAGCGGACCGTCCTTGACTTGACGGCTGATGAGGGTGGATTGCAAGGCTTCGTTCCAGCGCTGCCAATAATCGCCCTGTAATTGGTACATTGCAATTGTCGCATAATACCAATAATAATCGTTGGCCACTCCGCTGCCAGGCAATTCGGCTAGCAGATAGTCGCCGGCCTCGTTGCAGGCTGGATGCTCGCGGGGTAGGCCCAAAAACTGCCAACAGACCAGGGCTTCGGCGGTCATTGGGCGGCTGGGTCCTTCGCCCGGGCGATATGATGCCAGGCCGCCTTGGCTGCCGGATGAAACGCTACGCAGGAAACGGATGATGCCGCTTCGGGTTGGAGCCGGCATGGGAATGCCGGCCAGTTCCGCGCTTTTCAGGGCCATTAATTGCCAGCCCAGTTGGCTGGTGTCGCCCGGATCGCCGGGCCGATAGCGCCAGCCGCCGCCCCGGGAATCCTGCGCGGCGACTGTAAAACCGATCGCCCGCCGGACGGGTTTTTCCAAGCGCGGGTCGTGCGTCATTCCGTAGGCTTCGCTTATTGCGCAAGCGGCCATGGCATGACAGTACATGAATTCATAGGCTTGCCCCTTGCCGCCCAAGCTGCCGTCCGGGGCTTGGATCCGCAGCAGATACTCTAAACCCCGGCGCATGTTTTCGGCATAAGGGCCTAGTTGGTGTGTATGGCCGCCGGCCAAAAAGGCCAACAAGGCCAGGCCGGTAATGCCTGAGTCGGCCTTGCTTCCGGCGTTTTGGCGGTTGCGCCCTTGTATGCTCAGTTCCCGGCCGGCGTTGTGCTCGGCTGGATCCCAGCGACCGTCGTCGGCCTGATTATTGGCCAGCCAGTGCAATGCAATTTGGACTGCCTTTTCGCTTTCCGGCGTGGCGCCGTGTTGTTGTGCCACTCCGGATCGATTGGGCATTACACGGAGCTTATAAAGGTCGGGCAGCGAACCTCCGCCCGTGCCGCTTATGCCGTCGATGCCGATATCGGCGCCTCCCGGTATTTTTCCATCAAGCGAAACAATGAAATTGGATTGCGGGTCTATCCGGCGGGTTTTGCCGTCGGCGTCGTCGGCTTCGGAAAGGTTTCCGTGGCCGGGGAGATTAACATTATCCGTATTTATGCCGTTGAGATTGCCCGATTGCGGCGCTGTTGTCTCGGCCGCCGCAGAATCATTGTGCTCGATCGGCACTAACCGGCCAATTGGCGCGCTTGCAACGATCGGTTGCGGCTGTGGAGCGATTATCTGATCAAGGGCTGTTTGTCCCAAGGGCGATGGGGCAAGCAGCTTGCTTTCCAATTCGCTTAGGAGGCGTTTTGATTCCGGGAGAAGATCGGCCGGGTCGAGTTTGAGTTCGGGCGTCTTCGGCCGCGGCGTCGTTTCAGGGTGTAATTGCCAAGGTTGCTCCTTGCCAGGGCCTTGTTCATTGCCGGCGAGTGGTCGATTGCCGCCCGGCTCGCCTTTCTCGCTATCGGTGTCCTCTTCCAATGCAATGAAGCATACCGAGTCTCCGCCCGGCGGCGGCTTGACAATGCGCATCGTGGCAACATAAGCCAACAGCAACAAATGGGCCAAGACCGACAATGCCATGCACTTTTCCCATTGGTGCGATCGGCCCCAACGCGTGTACCTTAAAATGAGCAATCCCAAGGTGAATGCGGCCAACCCCAGCCAGAGCACGCCCATCGCCGGATCGACGCCGGAGAAAAAATCAACAACCCGATTGGTGCGGAGCGAATTCATCTGCTATTTTTTCGCTGTAACGGGTCGGACCGAAATTCCCAGATTCTTCACTCCAGCCTGTTTACACGCGTTCAGGACGGAGACCATTCGTTGGTACCTGTCGCTGCCGTCGCCGCGGACCAGCACGCCGATGTCGCCATGTTGACGCCGGGCCGCGCTGAGTTTGGCGGTAAGCTCTTCGAGATTGACGGGCTGGCCATCCAGTGCGATCTTGCCGTCGAGATACACATTGACCACGCACCTAGACGGCGCAGAGGTAAGCGAGCCTTTATCGACTACCTTGGGCACGCTGAGTCCGATTTTCCGCTCATCGTCGACAAATCTCGTTCCCAACATGAAGAAGATAATCAGCAGGAACAGGACGTCGAGCATCGCCGTGAGGTTCAAGGTCGGTTCGTCGTCGATATGGGTTTTCAGGGGCATGAAATGAATGATGAATGTTGAATGATGAAATGATGTATGATGTATAAATTACGGCAAAACTAATCTCTAATCTCTAATCTCTAATTTCTAATTTCTAATCTCTAATCCCTAATCCCTTGTAGTTAAGCGGCGCGTTTTCGACTGCTTTTTTTATCGCGATCGTTGAGTTCCTCGGCCGAGATGGCGTTGGCCACGTCTTGGGCAAGGCGATCGATTTCGATCACCAATCGGTCCACCCGGCTGACAAAGAAAACGTAAAGAATCGAGGCGGGAATGGCAACCGCCAGACCGCCGGCCGTATTTAACAGTGCCTTGGCAATGCCTCCGGCCAGAAGTTCGGGCCGCCCTTGGGCATCGACAGAGGCAATCACGTTGAAGGTTTGGATCATTCCCAGCACGGTGCCCATCAAGCCCAACAAAGGGCCGACGGTGGCCACGCCGTAAAACACGCGCAGGTATCGGCGCAGGCCGTTGGTAACGCGTTCGCCGCTGTCGATTACGCCCTGCTCGACCTCCACGCCGGGCCGCCCCCATTTGCGCACCGCCCCGGCAAAGACCTGGGCCGCTGGACTGCCGTTTTCCTCGCATAGATCCAATGCCTGCTGACGATCGAGCTGTCCTTCGCACAACTGTTGCATGAATCGGGTGACGAAGGGTTTGGGGATTACCCGACTACGCCGCAGATTGACCGACCGCTCCAACATGAACGTGACCACCAGGAATGAACAAAGAGCAATGGCGTACATCAACGGTCCGCCGTCGCTCATGATTCTGCGAAGGTTGCGGGTAGGAATCGACGCCGATTCGCGCAAAACGGAAGACTCCGTTTGACTATCGGGATTGATTACGGCCGGCGGCGAACTTTCGGCCTCGGACACTGCCCAGGCGGTATGCTCCGAAATCGAGAAATATGCTAGCACTGCCAGCAACGACCAAATGCTTGCCGTTTTATGTATTAGCGAAAAGATTATCATCCTTGACATCTCCGATATCTCCAACGGCCTGGCAAAAAAGACATTTTCCTATTATCTAGCATCGTCCAGCCGGCCCAATATCCCGATAATTCCAGGAAATAAAAAAGGCCAGACAAAAATGTCTGGCCTCCTAATTTGGTTGTTTTATCCCGTTACAACGCTTTAGTAACCCGTGCCCGGGCCCGGATCAAGGTTCCCTACCATGTGCAAGTGGTCGTGATCGATGTAAATCACTTCTTGACATTCCTCATCGGTGGTGGTGTATGGGATCGGCCAGCCGACTCGGTTCACCTCGGTGAAGTAGACTATGCACTTGTATTGAGCATGATGAAGTTGTGCCGGTCCGACCAGCGGATACACGCGCGGGGGATCAATATAATCGGCGATCGGTTCGACAACGATCCGTACATTATTGCGTTGGATTTCGTGCATGAGCGGCAAACCGCCTTGTAAGGGCCGGGCATCTTCCAACGCCCGCATGACTTCGTCTTCAGACGGCGTATCCAGTGCAGTCGTGGGAGTGTTTGGAGTGATGGGACCCAATATCGGCATTCGTGAATACCGTTCCCAGTTATGTTGCCTGTCTTCATAAGTCTTCTGCAAATAAGGTGAGACCGGGATGGGGTATCCCCACATTCCTATGGTCGGTCCGAGGTCTACCTGGCAGCCGGTGCTGGAAAGCAGCAACACGAACCCTATAACATAAACAAGAGCAAAAGCGGTTTTTTTATACATCAGTAGTTCCTCGACTAACTGAATCGTGGTTAAATTACTTATCGTGTTAAGCTGTACTAAACTTGTGGATTTTTCCGGTTGTAGGGATTATTTTACCGAGATCAAATAAAAACCCCTGCTCGGATCACTTTGAGCAGGGGGTTTTTAAGTCTTTGATTTGTAA
>JBEKGL010000211.1:0-6767 GCA_050012815.1 Thermoguttaceae bacterium | reverse complement strand
GCTGCACGTCATTCAGTACCCCGTACTTCAAAAACTCAGCCACTTCCGTCTTTAGCAATTCCAGGCAGAATCCGTGGATGGTGCCAACGTACATCTCTGCCATCCCGTTGACCTCACCAATCACCTTTGCCACCCGCGCGACAATCCGATCTTTCAGTTCGGCAGCTGCCTTCTCCGTGAAGGTAAACGCCACAAAGTTGCGAGGAGCCAGCCCGTTTTTCATGCCGTCCTTGAGCAATGCAGCCACACGTTGGGCCACGACCTCGGTCTTGCCCGAGCCAGCGCACGCAATCAGTTGAAGGTTACCGGGTGGGTGTCCAATTGCTTCGAGTTGTGCATTGGTGAAGTCCATACACCACTTTTGATGAGTGCAAATCTGTACCTCGATAACACCCTAAGTCCTATCGGTTGCTAATCAAGATTAACAGTTGTAGCGTTGCATCAGTTATATCATTAGATTGTTGGCTGTCAATAATGTCTTGTATCCAAATCTCCACTCTTTTATGCGTGCACCTTGGCATACTGAGGAAATCTATCCTGCACCGCCTCCACCTCCATGTCTTCGCTTCGTAGCGCGAGCATGGCATGAACCGCGGCGTCGGCGGCTTGAATCGTGGTGATGCATGGAACCCCGTGCGACACGGCCGCGGCGCGAATCCGTCCTTCGTCGGTCCGAGCGCCCTTGCCCCTGGGCGTGTTCATCACCAGTTGCAGATCGCCGTCGATCATGAAATCGAGCACGTTGGGATGCCCCTCTTGAAGTTTTTTGATTGACTGCACTTTCACGCCCGCTTGCTCCAGGCAAATAGCCGTGCCCCGGGTGGCGATCAATTCGTAACCCATCTGTTCCAACATCCGGGCTAATTCGGGCATGTGTTCCTTTGCCCGGTCGGCCACGCTGATGAATACCTTCCCTTTCATGGGCAGCACGGTTCCGGCCGCCAATTGACTCTTGGCAAAGGCGATGGGGAAGTGCTCGCTGATACCCATTACCTCCCCGGTCGATTTCATCTCCGGACCGAGCACGATGTCCACTCCCGCGAATTTGACAAACGGGAACACCGCCTCCTTGACCGAAACCCTTTTCGGCACGGGCTCGGCGGTATAACCTTGCTCGGCCAGCGAAACACCGACCATCACCTTGGCGGCCGCCTTGGCCAATGGCATTCCGGTGGCCTTTGACACGAACGGCACCGTGCGGCTTGCCCGGGGATTCACCTCGAGCACATACACGTTCTGCCGGCCTTCCTCGCGCTTCACCGCGTACTGCACGTTCATCAAGCCCTTGACTTGCAGATACCGGGCCATTGCGCAGGTGGCTTCGTGTATTTCCTTGATCACATTTTTGTGGAGCGTGTGGGGCGGCATGACGCAGGCCGAATCGCCCGAGTGTACGCCCGCCTCTTCGATGTGTTCCATTATGCCCGCCACCAGCACTTGTTCGCCGTCAGCAATGGCGTCCACGTCCATTTCGATGGCGTCTTCCAAAAAGCGGTCGATCAGCACCGGCTGCCCCTGCGCGACCACGAAGGCCGCGGCCACGAACCGCTCGAACTGGGCGTTGTCGTAACAGATCTCCATTGCCCGGCCGCCGAGCACGAAACTCGGACGGACCAACACCGGATAACCGATCTTCGCCACTTCCACCCGCGCTTGGGCCATATTCCGCGCAATTCCGTTGGCCGGCTGCTTCAATCCCAATCGCCGCAACAAATTGGCGAATTTTTCTCGATCCTCGGCGTCCTCGATCGTATCCACGCTGGTGCCGATGATCGGCACGCCGGCGTTGCTAAGGGCCCGGGCCAAATTCAGCGGAGTCTGGCCGCCAAACTGCACGATTACTCCATCCGGCTGCACTCGATCGCAAATATTCAGCACGTCTTCGGTCGTAAGCGGCTCGAAAAACAACAGATCGCTGGTATCGTAATCCGTCGAAACAGTCTCGGGATTCGAATTAACCATGATCGACTCGATCCCCAATTCCCTTAGCGCGAAACTGGCGTGGCAGCAGCAGTAATCGAACTCGATGCCTTGCCCGATGCGGTTCGGCCCGCCGCCCAAGATCACCACGCGCCGCCGGTCGGGTTTTTTGGGCGGTGTTTCGTCTTCATCTTCGTAGGTCGAATAATAATAGGGAGTGTATGCCTCGAATTCGGCCGCGCAGGTATCGACCGCCTTGAACGTGACCACAATACCCCGGGATTTGCGGTGCCGGCGCACGTCTATTTCCGTAGTATTCCAGATCACGGCCAATTGCCGGTCGGAGAACCCGAACTGCTTTGCCCGCCGCAGCGTGGCGTCGTCCACGTTGAGTAATCCACCGATCCCACGGAGATGCTCTTCCATCTCCAGGATTTCTTTTAGATTTTCCAAAAACCAGGGATCGATTCCGGTAAGGTCGTAAATCTCGTCAATCGACATTCCGTATTTCATGGCGTATCGCAAACACCATACCCGCTGATCGCCGGGCACGGCCAGTTTGGAGCGGACTTCATCTATGCCCGGCTGCTCGGAAGTGCCCCACAGGTCCTTGCCGTCGCAGCCGAAACCGAAACTGCCCACCTCCAATCCGCGCAGGGCCTTTTGGAAGGCCTCCTTGAACGTGCGGCCGATGGCCATGGTCTCGCCCACGCTTTTCATCTGCGTGGTGAGTTTGGCATCGGCCTCGGGAAATTTTTCAAAGGCAAATCTGGGCACCTTCACCACCACGTAGTCGATTGTAGGCTCGAAACAAGCCATCGTTTCCCGCGTGATGTCGTTGGGAAGTTCGTGCAGGCGATACCCCACGGCCAGCTTGGCGGCGATCTTGGCAATGGGAAAGCCCGTGGCCTTCGAGGCCAGGGCGCTGCTCCGGCTCACGCGGGGATTCATCTCGATAACGACCATCCGCCCGGTCTTGGGATGAACGGCGAATTGAATGTTCGATCCGCCCGTATCCACGCCAATCTCCCGGATCACGGCCATCGACGCGTCGCGCATCCGCTGATATTCCTTGTCCGTCAGGGTCTGGGCGGGGGCCACGGTGATGGAATCGCCCGTATGCACGCCCATAGGATCGAAATTCTCGATCGAGCAGATTATCACCACGTTGTCGTCGGCGTCGCGCATGACCTCCATCTCGTACTCTTTCCAGCCGAGGACCGCTTCCTCCAAGAGCACCTGGTGGATGGGGGAAAGATCCAGGCCGCGTTGCACCAGGTCGTCGAACTCGTCGCGGTTGTAGGCCACGCTCGAACCGGTGCCGCCCAGGGTGAAACTCGGGCGGACCACGCAGGGCAGGCCGATATCGCCGACGACCTTCCGTGCCTCGCGCAAACTGCCGATGGTCTCGCCGCGGGGCACCTCCAAGCCGATCCGCTCCATTGCCGCTTTGAACTCGCTCCGCGACTCGGCCTTGGAAATCGCTTCGGCCGATGCCCCGATCAAGCCCACGCCGAATTTTTCCAAAATCCCGTGGTGCACCAGTTCCATGGCCAAGTTCAATCCGGTTTGGCCGCCGAGGGTGGGCAGCAAAACGTCGGGCCGCTCGCGCTCGATCACCTTGGCCACGATTTCCCAGGTTAACGGCTCGATGTAAGTGCGGTCGGCCATTTCGGGATCAGTCATAATGGTGGCCGGGTTGGAATTGACCAACACCACCTCATAACCCTCCTCGCGCAGGGCCTTGCACGCCTGGGTGCCGGAATAGTCGAACTCGCAGGCCTGTCCGATGATGATCGGCCCGGAACCAATGAGCAAAATTTTGTGGATATCGTTGCGACGAGGCACGTGCGATCAATCCTTTGATATAGTTTTTCCGAGCATGGTAAATTATTTCGCATTTACCCCAAAAGGGTTAATTCAATGTCTAAAATTTCCTGATGATACCATGACCCAACCCCGCTGTTCAAGGGGCCGGAGGCAGAGTAAGGAAATTGATAGTCGGGATTAGTAGCCCGTATCGCTTTTTCAACCTACTTGGGCAGGATTCTTCCGAAGCCATCGATGGTTGAAGTCCACAGTGAGATTATGCCCAGAATTCGTTCGGCAGGGGCGGTCATCTTGCCGATCTCGTTGTTCAGGGCGACTAAACTATCTTCGGCGATGAAAATCCGGTCGCCCGGCATGATTTGATAGTTGGTCGCCGTGGCCCCGCGATGTGTGATAGCGTCATAATCGACCGTCAAGATCGTACCGTTCTCAGGGTCTGACGGCGATGGCCGCGCAATCCACATCTTCTTGCTGGAAAGCTGCGACCGTCCGCCGATCGCGGCCACGGCGTCCAGCACGGTCTCGTTGCCGGTAATGGGAATCCGCCGCACGTTGTCGCCCATGCCCGCTCCATCGGTAATGATGTAATACACTTGGCTGTTGAAGGCCGATACATCCACGGATAGTTCCGGCGAATTGAAAAACTGCGCCATTTGCCGTTGCAATGCAGTCTTGATCTCGGAAACCGTCTTGCCCGACACTTTCACGACTCCGTAAGAGCGGAGATTGATCGTACCGTCGGGCCCCACCAAATACTGGCCGGTTACAGGTTGCGTGCCTCCGGTGCGGGCCAACTGCACCGATACTTTGGACTGTTGCAAAACTTGCGACAAATGCTTTCTGAAAGCCTCTTCAACCGCTTCTATTGACATTCCAACCACTCGGATCTTTCCATAGGCCGACCCTAAATTCACCGTCCCATCCCAGTCCACCAGGTAGGCATTGTCAATGTACTTGTCCATCTGTATCTGCAATACGTCGTATACTTCAATCCGATAAGACGGTAAAAGGACCATCTTCAGCATCTCTATCTGCAAGACGTCGGGCGGCTGGACGCGGTATGCGGACAAGGGGCGCATCGACAACTCTCGCGGTAGATCGGCCTCGCCTGCCTTGGTCTTTTCCGCCGCCTGCGCCTCGGGCGCCGAATCGGCCGGGGCACTTTTGATCTCCGCCTTGACCTCCACTCCTAAAACTTCGCCGGCGCATCCCAGGCCCGCCGTCAACATAATCGTCAATAAGGCACGACGAACAAATGTGCTTGTAAACATGACACGATTCCCCTTTGTAATAAAAATGTGATACTGTCGCGGCGTCGTTTATTGAGTTTCAGTTAATGAATGTCGCATTAAAGGTTTAGCCCGGGCACTTGTGCCCGGAGTTTTTCTATATTCCATACGATATTATTTACTTTAATTATATTTAATCCTGTATCAAGACGTCAAATAGGGCCGGAAATGGCAAGGCTGCCCATTTATTTAATCAGGAAAGAGAATGTCGTGGAGAAAATCAGAGCCGGGGCGTGTCGCCCCGTCATTTCCGCACCCGACGCGGCCCGGTTCTGATGGGAATAAACGACTTTTACCTGAGACTCAACAACCGCTTACCAGTGGTTGCGGCGTATTCTCTGTGCTTGGTACCGGTCCACGGCCTGTACTTGTTCGGCGGGATACCCGAGCACGACCAGGCTATGGGCAAAGACCTTTTCCGGCAGGCCGAGTAACTGCCGCAGTCCTTCCATGCGTTTCTCTCTGGGGTAAACCCCGGTCCACACCGCGCCTAGGTCCAAGGCATGGGCGGCCAGGAGGATATTTTGCGTGGCCGCCGCGCAATCAACGACCCAGTAGCCCGACGATTTTTCCAGGGCCAGATCGCCGCAGACGAGAATCGCCAGCGGCGCGTCCGCGACCATCGCGGCGTTGGGCATGAAAGCCGGGATTTTGGCAAGTATCGCCCGATCGTCGATCACCACAAACTGCCACGGCTGCTGATTCCTGGCACTGGGCGCCTGCATGGCTGCCGCCAGAAGTTTTTCGACGATTTCTTCCGGCACCGGCTTATCCAGATACTTGCGAATGCTCCGGCGTGTGAAAATGGCTTCAATAGCGTCCATGTTTATTTCCCTTTTTTCTATTGTTCGATGTCGATTATCTCGATTTTGTACACCAGGACCTCGTTGGGCGAGATGACGAAACGTTTTTCGCCTTTGCGCTCCTTGGCGTAGAATCCGCTCTTGCCGTAAGCCTGATCGGCGGGCACGATGAGCGTGCGTTTTTCGCCCTTCCGCATTTGGGCGACCATCGCGTCCATGCCCGGGTTGATCTTGGTCTTGCCCGGCTCGAATACAAACGCCTCGGGCTTGTTGCCTGGGCTGGGAGTGCCGTCGGCCGAACTGACGAACTTCAGGCCGTACAGCAAAGTGAATCCGGAATAGGCCATCTTCAGTTTGGCCCCCGGCGCGGGCGCGGCGCCAGTGCCTTTGCGGTCGACGACGTACTTAAGGCCCTTTTCTCCCTCGATGGCCTTCGGCATCATCGCGGCTATCAGCTCGTCTTCCGCGTGTTTCCTTTCCGCGTCGTCCTTTTTGACGCGCTGCTTGGCCGCCTCGACCATTTTCATAAACGATTCGGTGGTTGGCCGAAATGCCTCGGCCGCCTTTCCCACGCGAACGATCTTCACGCTTTTTATCTCGTCGCCTTGGACGATCTTCAGCACAACGTCCATGCCCTGGACCACGTGCCCGAACACCGTGTAATTGCCGTCCAGATACGAGCGGTCGCCGAGCATGATGCACCACTGGCAGTCGTTGGTGTGCGGGCCGTCGTTGGCCATGTTGACCATGCCCGCACGGCCGTGGTTTAGCTCGGGAAGGCGGATCTCGTTGGGAAATTGGTACCCGGGCGATTCGCCCTTGCCGTCCTTGGGAACGCCGCACTGGATGACGTGGCCCGGCACTACGCGGTGCCACTTGGTGCCGTTGAAAAACGGCGTCCTCTCGGGCAGGGCCTCATTCTTGA
>JBEKGL010000210.1:0-6773 GCA_050012815.1 Thermoguttaceae bacterium | reverse complement strand
TTATCAAGAGGCGGCCGCGGCGGTCTATGCCGTACTTTCGGTCGGTCCGGGCTGGGATTGGACCACGCTCAGCAGCCTTTATCCGAATGTGGATGTTTATACCGAGCAACTACGCGCTTTGGAGGATTTTCGCAGGCGGAATCCGAAATCGGCCGAGGCGCATTTTCTCCTGGCTTATCACTACCTGACCTGCGGCCATACCGACGCGGCAGCAAAGGAATTCAATGAGGTCGTGAGTCTGAATCCCAAGGACCAGTTGTCCGCACAATTGCTTGCGTCGCTATCAACCCCGGCCGGGGCGGAGGAGCCTAAGCCCAGCGAACCCGCCGCTCCGCCAAAGCCCGTGGATGCCGCCGGCCTGGTGGGAAACTGGAAGGCCACTCGCTCCGACGGCGCCGCGATCACGCTGAGCCTCACGCCGGACGGAAAATTCACCTGGAAGTTCGCACAAAAAGACAAACCGCAAGAGTTCAGCGGCGACTATACGGTGGCCGACAACCTCCTGATCCTCAAACAAAACAACAATCCGGTAATGGTCGGCCAGGTAACGCAATTGACCGGCAACCGTTTCAACTTCAAACTTGCCGGCGACAATCCCAACGATCCGGGACTGACCTTCGGTAAATAAATGCCGCAATCTGCGATGGCGCAAGGAGTTATGAAGCGAACTCATAACATCCTTTAATTCCGGCCTATAATTTAGTAGCGGAGTGGTTGTATTTATAGTCTATCCAAAAACTCCCCCTCTCCCTCCGGGAGAGGGCTAGGGTGAGGGCGGAATTGATGATGGTTATTGTATTTTAACTCGTTTCTTATATTGTAGTTAACGGTTTTGGGATAGGTTCTTAGTACATTTGGAGGGCATTGTCATGAACCAGAAATCTGTATGTTGCGGAGTTGAAAACCAGCTTGCCCAGGAATTCCAGCATGTCAGACCATGTTGGTGTTGTTTTCTCATGCTTGGAATCCTGCTTGTGGCATGCGGCTCGGTGGCGATTGTAATTCCGCCGTTGTTTACATTCATCACGGCCAAGGTTTTGGGAATCGTGCTCATGGTGGCGGGATTAGTGACCATTGTCAGTTCGTTTTGGATCGGCAAATGGAGCGGAATGCTCTTACACCTGCTCGTGGGCATTTTTTATTTGGTCGCCGGTTTCATCGTAAGCGAGCGACCCTTGGAAACGGCGTTGCTAATAACCTTATTCATCGCTGTCATGTTTATAGTCCTGGGGGCTTTTAGGATTGTAAGCGCCCTTGTAGTTCGCTTCCCGCAATGGGGATGGGTCTTGTTCAATGGCATTATCACATTGCTCTTGGGCATTGTGATCTATCGCCATTTGCGGGAAAGCTTCCTTTGGGTGATCGGAATCCTGGTCGGCGTGGAATTGCTGCTCAACGGCTGGAGTTGGATCATGCTCTCGCTGGCCATAAGAAAAATCCCCAAGGAACTGCCCGCCGGACAATAGTCGACATTCTGAAAACCAAGCAATTGGTTATGAAGGGTGCTCTTTGAGTGCCCTTTTTTTATCTATGCAGAAAGATGGCGCTCAGAGCGCACCCGAAAAAATCTACTCTTCCCTTTGCCGCGACATGTTGGCTTCGGTCATGTACAGCATCCGGCCGCAGCTTTTGCAGAAGACGGCTTGGTTGGTCATGATCTTGTTGCAGAGGTTCAGGGGAATCTGCTGATTGCACCCGCCGCAGCATTGGTTTTCCACCGGCGCCAGGGCGTCTTCGCCTAGATGGTGCACCACGCGCCGATATGACTCGCGGACTTCGGCGGGCAAGGCGGTCTCGGAGTGTTTTAATTCCGCTTCCAGACGCTTGATGTCGCCGCGAAGCAGCGGCTCCTGCTCGGACCCATCCAAGCGGATTGTTTCCTGCTTTTGCCGGGCGGCGGCCAGGTCGGACTCGAATCGGGCAACTTTCTTCTTGTGCTCGTCTACCTTATCCAAGGCCTCGAGGATCTCGTCGGCCAGCACGCTGTTGGCCATTTCGGCGGCCTGGATTTGCTCCAACAGGGTTTGATACTCGCGGTTGCTTTGGGCGGTGTTCAGCTTGATCCGCAGTTCTTTTACCTTGGCTTCGGACGTTTTCAGTTGCAGTTGCTTTTGATCCAGGGCCATGCGAAAGGTCTTTTCTTCTTTTTTTGCTTCGGCCAGCAACGATTCGCGGTGGGCCGCATTCGCCTCGGCCGCCCGATTGCGCTTCGGGCAGCGATCGAGCCGCTCTTTCAAATCGCTTAACTGGCGATGGATTCGATGCAGCGTGCGAAGGATTTCGGTACTAACGGTTTGTGGTTCTGGCATTGTAGGTAATAAGGGGATAGAGAATAGGTTATAGGGTTTTTGTGTTGATATTTAATGTGTATTTCGGTCATGTATTTATTGCAAATTGGAAGGTGGGCGGGTGCCATGGCCAAGCTTGCTTGGCCGTGACGAAGATGCGTTGAGTCTCATGTCGAGTATTGCCAACATGCCCACGGCAAGCCTGGGCATGGCACCCGACAAGTGCGGGCATGGCATCCGGCCGTTGTTCGATTTGCAATTTGCAATTGAAACAAAAAAAGCCGCCGGTTGGGTAACCAGCGGCTTTATGGCCTGCTTCAGCCTGCTGCTCGTTCGAGGAATCCCGAGAGCTGCTGGCTGCGGACTGGATGCTGCAATTTTTT
The DNA here is from genome assembly GCA_050012815.1 of Thermoguttaceae bacterium. Classification (GTDB taxonomy): domain Bacteria; phylum Planctomycetota; class Planctomycetia; order Pirellulales; family Thermoguttaceae; genus JBEKIK01. Next base: position 4,102 of record JBEKGL010000210.1, on the reverse strand, counting down.
GACCGCTTTGGCCTCGATCTGCCGGACGCGTTCGCGGGTGACTTTAAAGATCCGGCCCACCTCTTCAAGCGTATAGGTGTAGCCGTCGCCCAAGCCGTAGCGCAAGCGGATGATTTCCCTTTCGCGGTAGGTGAGCGTCTTGAGCAATTGTTCGATGCGCTGGCGAAGCAATTCATTAGCGGCAGCCTTTTCCGGTCTGGGCAATCCGCCGTCTTCGATGAATTCCCCAAAACAACTATCTTCGCTTTCTCCGACCGGCCGGTCAAGGCTTATCGGGTGCCTTCCCATCGATAAAACCCGCCGGGTCTCGTCCGCCGATATGTCCACGGCGGCCGAAAGCTCCTCGGTCGTAGGCTCGCGGCCCATTTCCTGCTGCAATCTTTTGGATACATTCCGCAGTTTACTAAGTACGTCGATCATGTGCACGGGGATGCGTATTGTGCGGGCCTGATCGGCGATTGCCCGGGTAATTGCCTGGCGGATCCACCATGTGGCGTAGGTGGAAAACTTGTATCCGCGGCGGTATTCGTACTTATCGACCGCTCGCATGAGGCCAGTATTCCCCTCCTGAATGAGGTCCAGGAAGCTCATGCCCCGATTGCGGTATTTTTTGGCGATCGACACCACCAATCGCAAATTCCCGCCCGACAATTGACGTTTCACCTGTTCATAATCCTGATATTGGCTACGCATAACCTCGCAGCGTTTGCGCAGGCTTTTAGGCGTTTCTTGGGTCAGGAGCATCAGGTCGCGGAGTTCCTTGCGAAGATTCGCGCGTTTGTCGCGTGTGGCGGGATTGTCGAGCATGTGCGCCAAACGCCGGCGGATTTCGTCCATGCGGTCCACGGCCTCTTCCATGTGCCGAATCATGGACTGGATGCGCCGCGTACGCAGGCTTAGTTCTTCCACCAGCGTGAGCATTTTGCGCCGTCGGCGGATGAACCGTTTTCGCGCCGCGGTGCGCTCCTCCGGCGACGTGCGTTTGTTCAACAACTTGGAAAAGTCGCGGCGATTTTCCGTTTCCAGATGATTCAATGTCTCTAAATTCAACGGCATCCGGGCGATAATCTGTTCCTTTGTCAATCGCTCGGTGAGCGAGACCTTGATCGTTCGATCAAAGGGCAACGCGCCTTTGTGGACCTTGGCCAGCGTGGCAATGGTCGATTTCATGGCCAGATTGCAGCCGAGCACCATGCGGCGGAACCGCTTTCGCGTGACTTCGATCTTTTTGGCCAGCGAGATTTCCTCCGCTCGGGCCAAAAGCGGGATCTCCGCCATCTGGCTGAGATACATGCGAATCGGATCGCTGCTAAACTTGGTCTGTTCGCCGGGCAAGGCCGGCATTTCGGGCGCCGGGGCGGTAAACTCTTCGTCAATTACCCGGCCCCCGGGAATCACTCCTTCCTCTTGTTCCGTGGGATCGTAAAACGTAGGTTCCGGCCGTTGGTTGACCAGATCGATGCCCTCTTCTTCCAGGGCGATAAGCAGATTATCAAGGCGTTCGGGATTGACTTCCTCGTCGGGCAGGTAGTCGTTCACCTCGTCGTAAGTCAAATAGCCTTGCGTTTTTCCTTTGGTAACGAGTTCCTGCAAATCTTTATCGAAGAGATCCATTTCGTACAGCTCCTTTCGCGTCCATGCGACGCACTGGGTGGAAAGGGATTTTTTATTGACCCGGGCAGCGCGGGAGCGTGCCTGAGACTTATAATTGCCGGTCCAAGGCCCTTACCCGTCCGTGGGCTTGGTAATACCTTGCCGGTCGCGTTCTTGGCGGAGGATTTCCTCCAGCATGTCGATTTGCCGGTTTTCGTCCAGTCCGCCTTCGCGCAGGGCCGTGATCTGCCGCGGCCGCTGCTTTTCGGTCTCCTTTCGTTTAAAAGTGTTGATTAATTCGCCCAGCAAATCCTGGGGATCGGTCGCGTGCCGCCCCTTGGATTGACTGGTTTCGTCCAGCTCCACGAGCAGGTTTTTTACGGCCGGTTCATCGAATTCCAGCATCAGCCGGCCGAACGAAGCCTCGATGCCCGCGTCGGCCAACCGGCAACAAGTATCGTATATTTTCCGGCACATTTCCGTGCCAAGGTAATCCGTGGAGAGTTGCTCTCGCACAAACGGCAGACATTCGGGATAAGCCAGCAGCAGTTCCAAAAACTCCCGCTCAGTGGAATCGATTATTTCAGGCGCTTCGCCGGACTGGGTATCTGAACCCATCTCCGTCGCCGGCGGCATATTCATTGGGCGGCCTTGGCTCCGCCGCCGAATCGCCGTCAATCGCCGCCGCACTTCTTTTTCGTCCACGCGGAACCATGCCGCCAGGCGCTGGAGGATTTTCTCTTCGCGGAAACGGTCCTCGCCGGTCGTGTCCGCGCGAAGCCGCGGCGCCTTGGCCACGATCGACACCAACCGTTCCAAAGCCCGGCTGGCTCCGTGCACGTCGCGATCCACGTCCACGCCGCGGGTAACGGCGGAAAAGGCGTGTTCCAGGGCGTCGACCGCCGAATTGGCCAATAGTTCGGCGAAAGCGGCCGCGCTTTTCTGATGCAAAAAATCGCAAGGATCGAGCCCCTCGGGCAGGGTCAAAATCCGCAGATCGACTTGCTCGGCCACGAACAGTTCCAGCACCTCGTTCGTGCGCCGTTGTCCGGCCTCGTCGCCATCAAGAACAAGGATTATCCGATCGGTATAATGCCTGAGTATTTTGATGTGCTCCGCGCCCAGGGCGGTGCCCAACACTGCCACGGCATTGTCGAACCCGTATTGATGGGCCACGATCACATCGGTGTATCCTTCCATCACCAAGGCGGCGCCGTTTTTGCGGATCGGCTGCCGAGCCAAATCCAGGCCGTAGAGCAATTTGCTTTTGGTGAAAAGCGGAGTTTCGGGCGAGTTGACGTATTTGGCCGGGGTGATTGTGGCCACCTCCGGCAACACCCGACCTCCAAATCCCACGGGCCGGGCTTGGGCATCGCGGATGGAAAACAGCAATCGGCCCTTGAAGCGGTCGTAAAAACTCCCGCCCTCGGACGACTTGGCCAAAATGCCTATGGCCTCGAGAATTTTCGTTCGTCCGGCGATTTTATCGCTATTCTCATTTTTGCCCGCTTGATGCAGAATCCAATCTTTTTCAACGGGCGAAAAACCGAGGTGGAAATTTTCGATGCTCTCGGGCGTGATCCCTCTTTCTTGCAGGTAACGCCGGGCGGGTTCAGCCTCGGGCGATTCGATAAGGCATTGATGGTATTGTTTTTCGGCCCAGACCATTGCCCGATAAAGGGTTCGTTTATCGAAAGCGCCGCTTGATAATCCTTCTTGGCGGACTTTGGGACGCTCAAGGGTGATTCCCGCCCGATCGGCCAGCATTTCGAGGGCCTCGCGGAATTCCACGCCCTCGGTCTTCATTATCCAAGTGAAGACATCGCCGCCGATGTCGCAAACCCAGCATTTGAACGATTGGTGTTCGGAATTTACTTGGAGACTGGGCTTGGTGTCGTCGTGCCAGGGGCAGAGGCCCACGTAGTTGCGACCTTGACGGCGCAATTGAATATGGCCGCCGACAAGCTCGACAATGTCGACAGCCTGTTTAACGCGTTCCTTGGTGTCGAACGACAAACCGCCTGACACCGTTAACTCCTGAGTGGCCATAGGGGCGAAATCCATTTCGCATTCAAAACCACAAACAGACAACTCCGTTTGTCTAGTCCGCTATTTTCGACGGCACGCGGATTATAGCCCAACGGGCAAAACGGGTCAACCGTGCGAAAAGAACCAAATCAAAACATAAAAATATGTATTTTGAATGACAATTGGCATCTAATTCGACGTCTCAAATACTTGCCAATGTTAACGTAAGGGCTATGGGGTGTTTTGGCAAAGAGAACTAGTGGTCCACCAAGACTAATTGTGTGTATCAGTTGGGGCGACAGTTGAACTGTCGCCCCAGGGTGGCAGTACAACTGCCACCCCAATATCTACAGTTTAAGACCTGAGTTCGGGATAAGAAGCCATTGATTTGCGAAAATGGGAAGTGTTGGATGATTGCTTAACAGGCCGTATGGCAGTTAGGGGAAAAACGGTAGTGTAGGCGATATCAGGCATGTCCTTA
>JBEKGL010000209.1:0-6779 GCA_050012815.1 Thermoguttaceae bacterium | reverse complement strand
AACGGGATCGAGATTGGATGTATCGAGCCACAGATCACGGTCCTTAAACTGTTTGTCGAGGGAGTCGAGGTAGCGAATTCGCCAGAAAAGCATTATATCCCCGCCGGTTTCATCGGTGGGACGGGCTTGGCCAGCATCGAGATTAATTACTCTCGGATCTGCAAAAACCGCAGGGAGACTGACCATTTCGATTTCGGGAAATGCTCTTTTCACAAACTCCCCAAAAACATCACCGGGTATCGCGGTTTCTTCCTTGCCATTCATTGTAAACGCAATTCGGTACCTGTCGCTTGGGAGATTCTCAACAAGCGTTTTCAATAGCGGCATGACCTCAACCGGGAACAAGAAAACCAGGCTCTCACCGCTCTTGATCCCATTATTATGTTGCCCTGATGCAAGGCAAAAGCCGAGGCTGCCCACCAATTCCTGTACCCTTATTGGTGGACGTCCACGTTGGGATACCTCGCGCGTGATCGGCGTTTTGTATTCATAGGCAAAATTGACGTTGATATCATCGCCTAAGTTGTCACCCAAGTTTGTCACGATAACCCTAACCCCGTGCTTGCCGGTGTTGGTTTCCGTATAGCCGGAATAAGAAATCGTTGCTTGTGTCCCCATGACCTATATCTCCTCATGCATGATGAAAAGAAAAAGCAAGGTGAAAAAACAAAGGTGTCAGGACCGATTCTCGGTTCTGACACCTTTTTCCAATTATTCATTAATAAATGCTTAAATTTCAATCGCATCAATACATATCCTCATCGCCTCCCGGAGGGCCGGCGGGGGCCTTGTCCTTTTTGGGCTTGTCGGCGACCAGGGCGTCGCTGGTTAGGAGTAGGGTGGCGACGCTGGAGGCGTTTTGCAACGCGGTGCGGGTTACTTTTGTGGGGTCGATCACGCCGGCTTTGACCATGTCTTCGTATACGCCGGTGGCGGCGTTGTAGCCCATGGGGCCTTTCATTTCGGCCACTTTTTCGCAGACTATGCCGCCGTCCTGGCCGGCGTTATCGGCGATTTGCGTAAGCGGAGCGCGGATCGCGCGGAGCACGATCTTGTAGCCTACTTCTTCGTCTTGCTGAAGCCCCTCGGGCTTGACCGCGGCCGATGCCCTAAGCAAGGCCACTCCGCCGCCGGGCAGAATTCCTTCCTCGACGGCCGCGCGGGTGGCGTGCAAGGCGTCCTCTACGCGGGCCTTCTTTGCTTTCATCTCCGACTCGGTCGAAGCGCCCACGTTGATCTTGGCCACGCCGCCGGCCAGCTTGGCCAGGCGTTCCTCGAGTTTTTCGCTGTCGTAATCGCTCTTGGTGTTTTCGATCTCGCGGCGCAATTGCTCGATGCGGCCCTTGATGTCCGGGCTCTTGCCCGCGCCTTCGATAATCGTGGTATTGTCCTTGTCGATGACGATCTTTTTTGCCCGGCCCAGGTCGCCCAGGCCGATGTTCTCTAGTTTTTTGCCCAGGCTTTCGAAAATGGCCGTCCCGCCGGTCAGTATGGCAACGTCTTCCAACATGGCCTTGCGTCGATCGCCATAGCCCGGCGCCTTGATGGCGCAGGCCTTGAGCGTGCCGCGCAGGCGGTTGATCACGAGCGTGGCCAGTGCCTCGCCGTCAACGTCCTCGGCCACGATCAACAGCGGTTTGCCCGCGTTAACCACTTTTTCCAACACCGGAACCAGTTCCTTGATGCTGGAAAGTTTCTTTTCATAGACGAGGATGTAGGCGTCTTCCAGAACACATTCCATTTTTTGCGGATCGGTTACGAAGTAGGGCGACAGATAGCCGCGGTCGAACTGCATGCCTTCGACCCATTCGACCTCGGTGGCCAGGCTCTTGCCTTCGTCCACGGTGATCACGCCGTCCTTGCCGACTTTTTCCATGGCGTCGGCCAGGAGTTTGCCGATTTCCGGATCGTTATTTGCCGCCACCGAGCCCACTTGAGCGATTTCTTCTTTTTTGTTCCTTACCGAGATGGACATGCTCTTGAGTTTTTCGATGATGTCGGCAACGGCCTTTTCGATGCCTTGTTTTAGTTGGATGGGATTGACTCCGGACACGACCGCGCGGAGACCTTCGTTAAAAATCGCCTCGGCCAGGATGGTGGCCGTGGTGGTGCCGTCGCCGGCCACGTCGGAGGTTTTAGAGGCGACCTCGCGGACCATCTTGGCGCCCATGTTCTCGTACACGTCCTCGAGATCGATTTCCTTGGCAACGGTAACGCCGTCCTTGGTGACGGTGGGGGAGCCGAAGCTTTTCTGCAAAATCACGTTTCTACCCCGCGGTCCGAGCGTGACCTTAACCGCCTGGGCGAGTTTCGCAACGCCGCGTCGCAAGGCTTCGCGGGCTTCCTGGTCAAAAGCTATCATTTTAGGCATTAGAGGTGTTCTCCTTAAAACGCTTGGTTATTCGATGTGTTATTCGATAATGGCGAGGATGTCTTCTTCGCGTATGAGTAATAATTCCCGGTCGCCGAGCTTGAACGTATCGCCCGCGTAAGAACTGAATAAGACGCGATTGCCTATTTTAACTTGCAGCGGAGAGCGCGAGCCGTCTTTCATCAATCGGCCGTCGCCTATGGCGATAATTTTTCCCCGTGCAGGCTTGTCCTTGGCCGTTTCGGGCAGCAGGATGCCCCCGGCGGTAACTGATTCCGATTCGTCCCGTTCGACCACCACCCGGTCTCCTAGCGGTTGGAGTTTGATGTTACCGGTGGCGGTTTTCTTTCCTTCTTGTTTTTTTGCCATGCTTACTGGTCTCCAAATAAAAATATTGCGAAATATGTCTGCCAATCCTGCGCGTGGAATGGATGTTTCTGGACGTAAAGCAATCGGCGCGCCAAAAGAAGCCCGATGTGATAAGTTATTGATATATAGTGAGTTACAAACACAGGTTCAGTACCAAGACTCGTTCACACCCGCCATCCTTGGCAAAGACAATAACTAATCCATTTCCATTACTGCCAATTTGACAGGTGATTTTCCCAGCGGAGTTCGATACAAAATGTGATGCTCAACTACTACGCACAATACGATTGCACCCCCCCTACTAATTAGAAACCCCTTCCGAGTACTGGATGAATATACATCATTTTGTTTATCGAAAGTCTTTACTTTACTGCCAACCGTGTCTGTAGTGTTTCCTAATTTCAATGGGCAAATTTTCAATGCCCGGAAACCAGATCACTAGAAGTCTTATATGAGCTAAGACCAAGCGTGGGTGAAGTCATGACAACGAAAATAATTTTGTTACCGTGAGGATTATAAGTTCTAATACTCAAAGCAGTTTTTCCAATGCAATAAGAACTACAAGAACCATAGGTGAATCTGTTAATTATGCAGTTATTGGCTAGAAAGCATTAACACTATTTAAGGGAAAGGCAATTATGAACTAGAGAATTTACTCATAGATCTGAAAATAAAATACATTAAGAAGACACTTTTTCTGTTTCCTGTTTAATATTATTTGTATATAATGCTCTTGTTCTGAAAAGGCATGACATAAAAGCGAGAAGTTTGGGTGAACATCATCGGTGGCAGCTTGTGATGCTCATCCAGATATTTTTTCTGCCCATTGACGCCCTAGTTTAAATTAAAATTTAGGGAGGTCCTTATTATAATTGGGCATACCGTGTGGGGGTTTTCATGTCGATAGAAGTGCCGACACCCCAGGATAATTCCTTGGCGGCGGAGAAAGTCCGTTCGTTCCCGCAGACGCCCGGCGTTTATCTGATGAAAGACGCCGCGGGCAGGGTTATCTACATCGGCAAGGCGAAAAATCTGCGATCGCGGGCCGGAAGCTACTTCCTCAAGGCGGCCGCGGAAGATCCGCGAACGGCAAAACTGGTGCGGGAAATCCGCGATATAGATTATCTCGAAGCAAAAAACGAGATCGACGCCATACTCACGGAAGCCCGCCTTATCAAGGATATTCTGCCCAAATACAACAGGGACCTCCGCGACGGGAAGACATTTCCGTATCTGGAAATCCACGTCCGCGAGGATTTTCCCCGCGTCTGCTTCACGCGCGAACCGAAAGGCCGCGGGTCGAAGCTGTACGGGCCGTTCGGCAATCCGCGGCAGTTGCGCGGGGCGATCCAGGCGTTGCAGAAAATCTTCAAGTTTCGCACCTGCTCGCTGGATATCGATGCCGACGACAAGCGCTGGCGGTGGTTCCGTCCCTGCCTGCTACATTCCATAGAGCAATGCACCGCGCCATGCAATCTGCGGATCTCGAAAGAAGAGTATCGCCAGGACATCAAGCGTCTGCAACAGGTTTTAGACGGCAACAACGATAAGCTGCTCAAGGAAATGCACAAAGATATGGAGAGCGCGGCAAAGCAGTTGCGTTTCGAGGAGGCCGCCCGGCTGCGCGACGAAATCGAAATGCTCAATTCGCTCGATAAGCGCGGCGTGCTGGAAACGCACGTTCAGCCCGAGGTATTTCCCATCGATCCGAAAAAAGGGCTGGCCGGTTTGCAAAAAGTTTTGCACTTGCCCGGTCAGCCGCGGATCATCGAAGGCGTGGACGTGGCCCACACGGCGGGCAAGGAGACGGTGGCTTCGGTGGTGCAATTCATCGACGGGCTGCCGTTCAAGCCCGGGTACAAGCGGATGCGGATCAACGGCTCTTACGGCGGAGACGATTTTGCCGCCATCCACGAAGCCGTGTCCAGGCGTTTCCAACATCTTGGCGGGGAAAACGAATCCATGCCCGATTTGTTGCTGATCGACGGCGGCAAAGGACAACTCAACGCGGCGCTGAGCGCATTGGCCGGACTGCAAATCGATCCGCCCATGGTACTCGCCTTGGCCAAGCGCGAGGAGTTGATCCACGTGATGCACAAAGACGAACCGCTGCGCTTAAGCCATCACTCATACTCATTAAGGCTGATGCAATATGTCCGCGACGAGGCCCATCGCTTTGCCCAGCACTATCATCACATCTTGCGGCGGCGTTCGACGCTGGGCGAATAGCCGAATGCGGCGGATTTTTATTGTCAAGCCAAGGCGTGTGGTCACACTCTTTATTGACAGAGCGGGACTTTTATTGACAGACCGGGATTGGAATGATAAGTTTAGCTCTAATCTTATTCTGCCTGAGTTGCTCCCAAGAGAACGAAATACTTTCGCACGGTTTTGAGATTGTTTTGTTCGATCGCGCTAATTTTCACGTTTTTTATGAGGAGGTATATAATCCATGCCAAATGAGACATTATTTATTTCTCAGTTGTTGCAGCAGGTTGGGAGCGGATGGCTGCCGGCGGTAATGTTGGTGGGAATGCTGTTGGCCTTGTTGTTTAAACCGGAACGTGTGCAAAGTTGGGCCTTGTTTCGCTTGTCGTGTTGGTTATTGGCGGTTTCAATTATAATTATGCCCGTAATGAACGTGTTGTTGGGTTTCATGGGCGGTAGTGCAACGTCTTTCCGGTCATCCGGTATAATGCCGGAAGCATTCATTTTCTACACCATGTATGCGATAAGTCCGATCCTGCAAGGGATAAGTATTATTTGCGGATTGCTCTCGATGATTCCCAACGGCTCACGGCCGCCGCTAGTGCCGCCAAAACATCCCTTGGAATAAATGACGGCTGTTCGGCGGATAATAACTTTGAGGGCGTTTCGGTTTTAGCGTTGCGAAAAAAAGATTGTTTATTTGCAATAGTGCGGAAGGTGGGCCATGTTCGACCGACAAGAGCTTTACGCCCGGGGCTGCGTCCGCATTCTGATCGAAATCATCGAACAAATGCCCGCGCGCTGGGCCGCCCGCGCGCCTATGGTTTTGGACGAATCGTCGGCGGGCATGTTGTTGTTGTGGACGCTTATCCGCTGGGAACGTCGCTTTCCGCTGACTTTGCTGGAAGAAATGGGCGTAGACATCTGGGGGCTAACCCGAGATCTCGATCAATTGCTCAAAAATGAAAAAATACAAAAGTCCGGGGAAAACAACCTAGAGCCGGCAAAGGGGCCAAACGATCATAATCCCACAGTAATACTGCGAGAACTGACAAACAGGTGGCTTCAGCGGGCGGAAGATGAAGCCCGGAGTCTCGGCCATGCTTTTTTGGGCGGCGAACATCTTTTGCTGGCCCTGGCTACCGGCGCCGATCCTTCTTGGTCGCCGCTTTTCGCCCGATATGGCATCGACCATGAGCGATTGAAAAACGCTGTACTTCAGGCCCTGGCGTCGAAAACGGCTCATCTGCTTGAGAGCGCCATAAACGCCATTCTTTTGCCTCCGTCATACGGCGAAAAAAGTTCAACGCCCCATCCAGCGCCATGGGGCGCGTCCTGGGATAAAAAGCCGGCCGTGGGCATGCCGCGCAAATTCAGCATGGCCGTTCTCATGATGATGGTCACGTTGTTTGCCGTTATGTTTTCGACCTTGCGATGGTTCGATGCATCGCCGGTTTATTATGGCATATTTGGAGTGCTTGTGTTCGGCGTCACCTTGGGACAAATGATACTCTTTGAAGGCAAATATCCCCGGGCGGCATCGATTTGGACCGGCGCAGTATTGCTGCCGGTTGAAATTGGCGCTATCAATCTATTCTCCAATCTTTTCATGGTTTATCCCGACAGTTTTGAACGCCTGGTAAAAACGATTTTTATCATGATTTTTACCGTTCCCGTTGGCGCGCTGTTTGGCTATCTGGCGGGCGGACTTACAGCCGGCGTGGTGTTGCTGCTGGAGTGGAAAAAAGATCAAGATCCGCTCCCGGTCGATACGATGGATGTGTAAATCGGTACACGATTCCAGCCGGAAAATGTCTTTCTTGCGGGCTTT
>JBEKGL010000208.1:0-6812 GCA_050012815.1 Thermoguttaceae bacterium | reverse complement strand
AGGTTGAAGCCTTACTGCCTGAATTGGCAATGTTTCGGCACGTAGAGATACAAGGATTGATGTGCATGGCAAGCCTGGAAGGCGGACAAGATACCGCCCGGCGCGATTTCGCCGCCTTGCGAAAGCTACGCGACCGGATGCGTTCGCACTGTCCGCCGGAAATCGTTTTGGATGAACTTTCCATGGGCATGAGCGGCGATTACGAAACGGCCGTCGAAGAAGGAGCGACCATCGTCCGCATCGGCTCGGCCTTGTTTGAAGGAGTTCTTCAGTGATTGCCTTGGAATCGCATCCCGAAGGAACGATCTTGCCGGTGCGCGCTCGGCCAGGCAGCCGGCGCAACGAACTTCGCGGCGAGCAAGACGGAATGTTAAAAGTCTGCGTCACCCAATCGCCCGAAAAGGGCAAGGCCAACAAGGCGGTTATCGAACTAATGGCCAAAACGCTTGGGCTGCGAAAATCGCAGATCGAATTGCTTACGGGAGAGACTTCGCATCAGAAACGATTTTTGATACGCGATATCACTCCCCAGGAATTAGCCCAAAAACTCGCATAAGAAATGATTTAAAAAGAATTTTATGAGTCCCGACCCCTTTATTCTTCTCTTTACCCAGTGGACATCCTGCCATGTTCGGACCCGACTTCATAACTAAGACACTCACGCCAATACTGGCCATTGTCGGAGCCGTATTCGGTCTACTTGGAACCGGCTTGGGGATTTTGAATTACGTTCTTGCCCGCAGGAAACAACGTCTCTGTATACAACTCGCCGGTCGTGCTTGGATGTACAAGCACGACAGTTATGGCATCGAACATGAGGTTACCCATAATGGCCAAGGAATCGCCTTGGAAGTGATTATAAAGAACCTAAGTTTTTTTGATGTAACTATTACAGAATGCGGTTTACGTGTTGGCCGTTTGTGGCGACGCAGATATCTTCCTTTCGGAAAGAATTAAAGGGGTCGGGAGTCTTTTCTCTCCGACTTACATAACATTTACTCTGGCACCCAGAGTTTTCCGCCGCTGCCGGAAGATTCGCCGCCGGGGGTCCAGAGTTTGCCGGGTTTGTCGGATGAAATCTAAGACTCCCGATCCTTTTTTCTTTTCTTTTTTCCCTCTCTTTTTCCCTCTTCGCTTGTCACGCCCTACAATGTCTTTCCCAAAAAAATTAAATCGTATTTGGGAACCCTCATTACTTGATCCCCAGCAGTTCCACCTCGAAGATGAGCGTAGCGTTGGGCCCGATCTCCTGCCCGGAGCCGCGCTCTTTATATGCGAGCTGAGAGGGTACGAATAGCTGCCACTTGGAACCCACGGGCATGAGTTTCAATGCCTCCGTCCATCCCGCAATAACTCCAGCGACGGGAAATGTCGCTGGTTGCCCGCGGCGATATGAACTGTCGAACTCCGTTCCGTCGATCAGCGTGCCGCGATAGTGGCATTCCACAGTGTCGGCATCGGTGGGCTTCTTGCCTTTGCCGGCTTTGAGGATTTTATACTGCAACCCGCTGGGCAGTGTCACCACGCCTTCCTTTTTCTTGTTCTCGGCCAGGAAAGCCTCGCCCGTTTTTTTGTTTTCCTCCGCGGCCGTCTGTTTGCCTTGGGACTGCTTCTTCGTCAGATCGTTTTGAAATGCGCTGATCGTCGCGTGCATCTCGTCGTCGGTCATAAGAAGTTTTTTGCCCGAGAAGCCATCCTTCAGACCTCTAAAGAAGACGTCGAGATCGAGATCCATCCCCATCTTTGCGAAGTTTTTTGCCACGTCAACGCCGATACTGTAGCTCATCTTCTCCTTCTGTGTCTTCAGGGCACGCGCCTCCTCGGCGCACACATTAGCGGCCAAAAATCCAACTGCCAAAAACACAAGCCATTTCACACTCATCGTCGTTTTCCTTTCTGAGGGAGGAACAGGGGTTGGGACTCTTTTTTTCTCCTAATTGCATAACATTTATTCCGGCACCCAGAGTTTTCCGCCGCCGGAAGATTCGCCGCCGGGGGTCCAGAGTTTGCCCGGTTCGTCGGCTGCGCCGGCCGGGGCCATTTCCGCTTCCGGACGCCCGGTCGGTATTGCCGGACTGCCATCCGGATGTATCAGGCCGGCATCGACCAGGATCTGCGTGAGAACCAAGGAAACGTTCGGCTCGTTGATATGCGTAGATTCGATGTGGCGGATAAGCTGGAGGGCCTCGGGAATATCTTGCCGGGCAAAGCGCAACGACAACTCTTCGAGATCCCACGTGGCGTGCGATTTGCCAGTGCTTTCGGCGGCCTTGCGTCCGGCTTCGATGTACGTTAGCGACCGATCCAGGTCGTCTTCCATGCGTGCAAGAGTCATATAGGCCAAAACTCTTTCCTTGCGGTCGGTGAAACTGGGGCGATCGATAATTTCTTTTCCGAATTTCATCGCCGCCGCCCGATGGTTGTAACCTACGGCGCGTTGGAAGGCTTGGACCAGTTCTTCGTCGGAAAGTTTTTCCAAGTTCACCCTCGCCAATCGGACCAGGGGCAATTGATTTATTTTGCCGGGCGAAACGTCGATTGGTTCCAGGACCGGCAGGCCCAATTGCCCGCGCAATTCGTTGAGATCGAACGAGCAACGGAGGTTGTCGGCGTGGAATTGCAACACCATGATCGCGGAGAGGAGTTTGATTCGATACTTGTCGTCGGCGGCAGCCTGGCGAGGCGACAGGCCGTCGAGCGATCCCAGTTTCATGTCGGGCCAACGGTTCAACACGGCGTCGCGCCGATAGTCCGCGAGTATCGCCTGAAATTCTTGGGGTTTTAATTGCACGGGCGGGCGCCATTTCGGCTGCAACAAATCCTCGGTGGCGGAGGCGGTGGTTAATTCCTCGGTTTTTTCTTGGTTCTGGAGCCATTGGCCGGCTAACTCGTTTAATACGGTCTTGATTTGAGAAAGCTCGGCCGCAGTCGCACCGACTAGTTGCAGACTCGCTTCGCGATCGGTCTGGCGGCCGAAGACAAATAATTGCCCAAGGTAATTGGGCATGGACTGGGCCGATAAACCATCGGCCGACTCCACGGCCGGACGGTCGAAAATCATATACGCCGCTTTCGGCGGCGGCGAGTCCTCATCGACAAAGTTTGACGGATCAAAGGGGAGCGGTGCGATGCGCGGATCGGATAAAAACGCCTCTTGCAGGCGCTCGACGTCATCGACCGTCCAAACGACCTTCAAAACCGGCACTGCGTCGCCCAGGGGATTTTCGGACAAGAGCATGGCCGTGGCTTCGGCTTCGACGGCGTCTTCCAAGGGGATATCAAATGAAGCGTACTTGCGCAAGGCATCGATCGAGCCGGAATAGTCGTTCAGCCAGGCGCGCACCGTGGCCAAACTCCGCCAAATCGCGGGAAAATCGGGCACTTCGGACGCCAATGCGGCAAAATTCGCCTCGGTAGAGCGCCAATCGCCGTACATCATCGGGCTTATGGCCCGGGAAAATCGATCCGCCCACGAGGCGTTCTCGGGCGGCTGGGGAAATCGCGGATCCTCCTTGAGCAATAGCGGCACGTCGGCGGAACGGAGCAAGTCGGTCAGCATCTGCGAAACGTTGCGGTTTTCCCTTTGAACGATAAGAAGGAATTGGAGCAACGCCCGGGCGGGCACCCATCGGCCTTGATTGAAAAAAGCCTCGACCAAGATTTCCGTCGCCTGATATGTCCGCCAAGACCAGGAACCTTTGGCTTCGGCGAACGAACGTTGCAAAAAGTTCATGGCCGATGCGTAATCCGTTTTCATCGTCGCCAGGATAGCCGACTCGGCCAAGGCGGCCTGGTTGGCCGGATATTTTTGCAAAAAATCCGGGACAAAGGTTTGCGCGGCTTCGAGTTGGCCGGTGGCGCGGAGCAACATCGCCTGATAGGCCAGCAGACATTGCCGGTCGGCGTTGGCCCCCTGCCGGCGGAGCAACTCGATGTGTTGCAGGCAAGCGGCATATTGCTCGCCTTCCACCATGCGATCTATTTTCTCCAATTCAGGGAGAAAATCGGAGCAACAAAACTTGATCTTTTTCCCGGTAGCGCCCGGACATTGAGAATATGCATCGATGGCCATGGATAAAAATGGGCTTGGAGTTTTGTGGTCTTGTTAGAGTCTTAATAACGATGCCGAACGAGTCATGGTACCACAACCCACCGAGCTTCTAACAGCCCCGCCCCCCAACGATGGAAATTTCATGATTTGCCCTATCCCGGATTTTTCATAGCCGAGGATTTTTAACGCAGAGTGCGAAACACCAGCCCGAAGCGCAAGCGAGGGTAAACTGTTTGCCGTCCCTCGCTTGCGCTTCGGGCTAGTGTAAATTCATGAATAATCCGGGCTATGACAAAAAACGCCCGTCAAACCACCCAAGCGGGCTACCCGGCCAGTTTTCTCGCCACTCGCAGTCCTTGCATCAATACCGCGAGAATACCTATTATGGCCAGATAATTTCGTATCTGATCGAACCAGGACGTTGCCGCCATTGATGATCCATTCCGGATCGATTCGACCGGCAATTTGGCTGATACTGCCATTATGGCCGGCGACTGTTTTCCGATGTGTGCGATAGAAGATGAAAAATTCTGTTTCGAGGCTGAACTCGGCGTATTGACAGCGGCGGGTATAGGTGAAGAAGGTTGTGCAGAAATGGCGGCGGGAATGAAAGACGAAGGTTGCTGTTGAGCAATCGCGGTCGGCTGTGCGGGAAGCCGTTGAAAATCGCCGGCCAGGGAGGTTAGAAAAATTCGCAATCGCCCGCAGTAGCTGCCGGTGGTCCGACCATAAGCCGAGCCGAACAGCACGCCCGCGATTTCGCCGCGGTCGTTAAGAATCGGTCCGCCTGAATCGCCGTTTCGGGCAGGGGCGGATAATTCGATCATCTCAAACGGATTATTCCCGCCCGGGGAAACATATTGGGTGCATTGGCCCGATACCGCGCGAAACCATCCGCTGCCATACCCGGCAATGGTCAGCCGCTCGCCCGGACGCGGAGGCTGCGTGGCCAGTGGAAGCGGCGATACGTTCGGACGCCAGACCGCCAGAGCGGCAAGGTCCCAATCGCGATCGGTCTTCAAAACGGTCGCCGCGGAACGGAATCCATCGGGAAAGGCCACCCAAACCGGCGCGGCGGCGTCGCGAACCACGTGCCAGTTGGTAACCACCAGTCCGTATGTATCGTTGACGGCCACCAACGCCCCTGAGCCGTAAGACGCGCCGTCGCTTTCAGGCGCGATTATCCGCACAATGGCCGGATTGGGTAATTGCCCTGACGGCGTACTCTGAGCCGGCGCCGCCGATGCCGCGCAAAGCGCAATCGTCATCGCCACAAGGCGCATCACGTTTTTAAAGTCCACGGCTTTTATGGCGTTTTGTGTGAGAGTCTCTCGGATTTCTTCGGGTGTATTGCCGGCAAGAACACAGCCCATATCATCAAGGTGTTAAGACCGAAAGCGTCCGCACCGTCGAAATAATCCCTAAAACAAGACTACGCCGCGGCGTCTTCGTAATTGGAGTATTCGGAGAAAACAAAAAACCCGCGGATTTTAGGCCGTGGGTTTGATTGACGCGGAGTGTGAAAATTCGCAATCGGTCAACGGGCGCCCTGATAATAGTCGCCGTAATTCATGAAGTACTGGGTGGCATTGACACCCTGCAAAGTTTGCGTATCGCGATTGAGCTGCCGGATGTTCATGCCTTGAACATGGGTGCTGTTCTCCAATCCGTGGATGTCGGCGCCGAATTTCTGGTTTGCACGTTGCTGATCCAATTCCGGCCTGACAAGAGTTGAATAATTATCGACCGTGCCGTTATTGTTACCCCCACGGAAAAGGTTCATGTACGGACTGCTTCCCGATGATTGTGGACCGGCACCAGAAAACGGCTTGGGCGTCAACTGCGCCGGGGCCGAAGCGGCATTTCGAGTGGCAGCCGCGCGTTGATTTTGCACTTCCGCGTTATGCAACGATGTATAGGACTGGGCCTCGCCCGGCCGGGCATGAGTAGGCGAAGTAGGAACACTATTGGGATCGGATAAACCGGAAGTCCGGCCGCCGGCGCCGGCCGATTCCGCCGTTGCGGCATTAGCCGTCGGTGGCAAATGCTGATAAACGCGTCCTGCCTGCGAACCAGCGGATGAATCGGTGGGGGCAATGGGCATTAAGGGAAGAGGCGCATTCTGGGCATTCTGCTGTTGAGAACGCCCTGTATAACTCGAAGATCGAGCAGGTCTTGTTTGATGTTGCTGCGCTCCTTTTGGCGCACTTCGAGTTTGGGCTTGCGGCGTTGCGGAATTACTTTGTATGGGCGGTAAAGGCAAGTCTGAAGTCGGAGGTGCGATTAGTGAATTATCACCCATCGGGTTCACTGTTGAGGCGCCAATTATCAAAGTCGACAGTATCAGGGCGATATTCATTGATACGATCTCCTTATTTCAGCCAAAAACAAAGTAAACTGTCTAATGACCAACACTCGCCTGATTATGTAATTTGCGAGATTATTTTTCTCTTCTTCCATCCATACGAATTTTACCCCTGTTACGTTCGATAAGCAATGTAAATTGTGCGAAAGGAATTATCTTTACGACACCCCATATATGGGGTATATGGATGGTTTTTCGGTAGTATTCGCAATTAAAACACAATTTCCAATGCAAACTACATTATTTTTACGCGGTTAGTAGCCTTGACGCGAGCGGTTGTAGTTTCGGCCCATGGTTTGCAGGCTGCGGGTGGTGGAACTGCCCAGCGAGGTTATGCCCAAGAGGCGTTCCACTGGGGCGGTCAACTTGCCCAGGAAGTTGTTAAACGATATCAGG
>JBEKGL010000207.1:0-6826 GCA_050012815.1 Thermoguttaceae bacterium | reverse complement strand
GGGCAGGTGTTGATGCGGGTCGCCGATCCAAAAGGGCCTTGGCAGTTGGAGTTGCACATGCCCGAAAACCGCATGGGCCACGTCGCCGATGCGCAAAATAAACTCTACGATAAGGCTCGGGACAATCTGCGAAATCTGCTCAAGGAACAGTTGCTCGCCAAAATGCCCAAAGCACCCGCCGAAGAAACCAACAAAACACCATTGCCTAACACACCTGCCGAAGAAACCAACAAAACGTCTAAAACAGAACATTCCTCGGCAAATCCGCCGGAAACCGCCGCTGAGCAAACGGCTAAACCCATTGAAACCGAGCAACCTGCCGCGAAACCATCGGAAACCCCCACAGAGCAAACGAATAAACCCGCTGAATCCGAGCAGCCTCCCGCAAAAACTCCTGAAACAAGCGCTGAGCAAACGAATAAACCCGCTGAAACCGAGCAACCTCCCGCAAAAACTCCGGAAACAACCGCTGAGCAAACGGCTAAACCCGTTGAAACCGAGCAGCCTACCCCAAAAACTCCGGAAACCCCCGAAGAGGAAATCAACAAAAAGGTCGAAGCGGAGTTGGCCAAAATTCCAAACGAAGAGCTTTACGCCAAACAAATATCGATATTGAACGAAATGTTTCACGACAGTTTGGCTGAAATCGTCAAGAGTTTGCCCGACGGCGAAACGAAAGACAAGCTTGCCGAGATTCTTAAGGAAGAATCTTACGAAAAGGCGAAAGAGAAAATAAAGGCGTTCACTGCGGAGTCGACGGACAGGGAATTGTCCGCTCGTTTGACCGTCTTGCCCAGCCGGGAGCCGGTGGACGACCGGTTGCGGGTAGCGTATATTCTGGCCTCCGAGCCGGGCACAACCCGTTACGGGACGGTCATGGAAATACAGCTTAGCGCCGAGGTTCGCGGCGACGAGGGCAACACGGTTCTGATAAAGGTGGCCATCAACAAAGAGGAGTTGCCCGACTTGCTTCCCGGGGCCACGGTAACGGCCAAGGTCTATTGCGGTCGCCGCCCCCTGGGATACGTGCTCCTAAGCGACCTGATATCCTTCATCCAGACGCGAATCATATTCAGATATTTTTAAAAGGTTATTACCATGTCGATGTCGCTGATTTTTTGGGGTTTATTGTGTGCCGCGACCGCGCAGCCCAGCGGCAGTTTGCCGGATTCGGTGACGATTAACGATTGCCTGGTGGATTTGGATGAAAAGGCGGAAGTACCCGCCAAGGAGCCCGGCGTGCTGCTGATATTGCCCGTCAAGGAAGGCCAATTCGTGAAAAAGAGCGAAATGCTGGCCGAAATCGACGATCTTCTGGCCTTGAGGGATCAAGAAGTCGCGAATTATAAACTGGCAGTCGCCAAGAAACAGGCCAGCAGCGATATCAACGTGCGATACGCCCACGCGGCCGAGAGAGTTGCCGATGCGGTGTATAAAAGAGACGTGGACGCGAACAACAAATTCGAACAATCGGTGCCGCAGGCCACCGTGCAACAGCATCTGCTCGAACACAGGGCGGCGGAACTGACCATCGAAAAATCGGAATTGGAACAAAGCGTCGCCGGTTTGCAGGCCAAAGTCGGCGAGGCCGAGCTCGGCGGGGCCACGGAAAAACTCGAACGCCACCACATTAAATCGCCCTTGGCCGGACAAGTCCAAAAAATCTATCGGCACGTGGGCGAGTGGGTGCAGGCGGGCGAACCGATTTTGCACGTGGTGCAGGTCAACCGCTTGCGGGTGCAGGGATCTTTGAACATTTCCGAATATGCCCCAGAGGAAGTCATGGGCCGGCCAGTGACGGTCAAGGTCGTGTTCGCCCGGGGACGCACCGAAACCTTTAAAGGCGAAATTGTTTTCGTCGATCCCGTGGTCGAATCCGGCGGTCTATATCCGGTTCGCGCATTAGTCAAGAATCGCGAAGAAAACGGCCAATGGCTGCTCCGCCCAGGCATGGACGCCGAGATGACAATACAACTGAAATAAAGTCGGAACGCAGAACTCAGAATGCAGAACTCAAAACATGGAACTTAGAACGCGGAATGAATAATTATCACTACTGACTTCTGACTGAAGTTCTGCGTTCTGCATTCTGAGTTCTGACTTCCTATGGTAACTCTTCACGACAGTTTGGTATCGAGTTCCGCCCGGGCGCTTACCATCCGGAAGCGGCCGGATCTGGTTGCGCGCCGGCAGCACTATCTGGGACGAACCTACTGGGTAGTGAAGGATCCCGTGGGCTTGCAGTACTTCCGCTTTCAGGAAGAGGAATTCGCCATCCTGCAAATGCTCGATGGCACGATCAGCATGGATGAAATCAAGGAACGATTCGAGGACGAATTTCCTCCGCAGAAGATCACTCTCGACGAGTTACAGCAATTCCTGGGCATGTTGCACCGCAGCGGACTGGTGATGGCCGATGTAACGGGCCAGGGCCGTCAGCTCCGCCTGCGCCGCGATAAACGCAAACGCCAGGAATTGCTGCAAACCCTGGGCAACATCCTCTGCATCCGCTTCAAGGGGTTCGATCCCGAGCGTTTTTTGAATTTCCTCTATCCCTACTTTCGCTGGGTATTTTCAGTTCCAGCCGTGGCTTTTTGCCTGATTACGGCCCTGTCGGCGCTGCTCTTGGTCTTGGCGGAGTTCGACGTTTTTCGTTCAAAACTGCCCGAGTTCCACCAGTTCTTCAATATGCACAACGCCTTCTTGTTGGCGCTGACCTTGGGCGTGACAAAGGTCTTTCACGAGTTCGGACACGGCCTGTCCTGCAAGCACTTCGGCGGCGAATGTCACGAAATAGGCATAATGATACTCGTGCTTACGCCCTGCTTGTATTGCAACGTGTCCGATTCCTGGATGCTGCCCAGCAAGTGGCACCGCGCCATGATCGGAGCGGCCGGCATATACGTGGAGCTGATGATCGCCTCGGTTTGCACTTTTTTATGGTGGTTTTCCACGCCGGGTTTGTTGAACAGCCTGTGCTTAAACGCCATGTTTATCTGCTCGGTGAGCACGGTGCTTTTCAACGGCAACCCCTTGTTGCGGTACGACGGCTACTACATCCTTTCCGACTTGACCGAAATTCCCAACCTGAGGCAGAAGGCGACCACCATTCTCAGCCGGAAATTGGGCGAGTGGTGTCTGGGCATGGAAATGAGCGAGGACCCGTTCCTGCCCGAGTCCAACCAGATATTTTTCGCCTTGTTTTCCATAGCGGCGGCCGTGTATCGCTGGATCATAGCTTTTTCAATCTGCTGGTTCTTGTACAAATTATTCGACTCGTATCATTTGAAGTTTGTCGGCCAGTTGGTGGTGGCGATGTCGTTGTGGGCCCTGTTTTTTACCCCGCTGTATCAGTTGGGAAAATTTTTCTACGTGCCGGGGAGGCTCGATAAAGTGAAAAAAACTAACATGTACGTCACGCTAAGCCTGTTAACGGCCGCGGTCTTGGTCGTGCTCTTTTTACCCTTGCCCCACAGCGTGCTGGCGACTTTTGAAATCCAAGCCCGCGACGCCGAATCGGTGTACGTCGAGGTGCCCGGCAAGCTGATCGCCATCGACGTGAAGCCCGGCCGGCAGGTGGAGAAAGGAACCCGGCTGGGGAAATTGCGGAACATCGAACTGGAACAGGAAATCGGCAAGCTCTCCATGCAAGAAAAACAATATCGCAGCAAACTGGCAAGTCTCCGCAGGCAAGGATTCAACGATCCACATGCCCAGGCCGAGATTCCCGCGACACAAGAAGCCCTTAAGGCGGCCAAGGAGCAACTGCAAAAAAAAGAGGCGGATTTAGAACGCCTCTGCCTGACGGCGCCCATTGCCGGCAGTGTTTTGCCACCGCCGCTGACCCCTCACCGTGAAGATCCCGACGGACAGTTGCCCGCCTGGTCGGGCTCGCCGCTGGAAAAAGAAAATCTGGGCGCCTACTTGCAAGAGAACGTGCTGTTCTGCCAAATCGGCGATCCGCGGAAACTGGAAGCCGTGGTGGTTATCGACCAGACCGATCGGAACCTCGTCCGCAAAGATCAACGCGTGTACATCAAAATCGACGAACTTCCCAATCATACCATTACCAGTACAGTCGCCGAAATCGCCGAGTCGGAATTGAAAATCTCTCCGCAGCGGCTCTCCAACAAGGCGGGCGGCGAATTGGCCACCAAGACCGATCCACATTCCGGAGTGGAACGACCGGTGAGCACCTCCTATCAAGCCCGGGTGCCACTGGACGACGATACCGGCCTGATGCGCCTGGGCCTCCGCGGCACCGCACGCATCCAGACCGATTGGATCCCACTGGGTACGCGCCTCTGGCGGTTCCTCACTCATACGTTCAACTTTAAACTTTAGGCTTTAGAATTTAGACTTTAGGCCGGAAGATGATTAAAAGCATTGATGAAACCGCTTGCGGTTTCGCGTTGTCCGCCGACCGCTAATCACCGATCCACGTTCCGGCAACTGTACTGTAAAATGTAGACTGTAAACGATAAACTTTTTCATGACCAAATTAGCCTACCTCGATTGTGCTTGCGGCATCAGCGGCGATATGACGCTCGGCGCGCTGGTCGATGCGGGCGTGAAGATCGAGGACCTCAATGCGGTCATCGGCTCCTTGGGGCTGCCCGATTGCCGGCTCCTTGCCGAAGAAGTCCGGCGGCAAGGATTCCGGGCGATAAAGGTCAACGTTATCTATCCGCCCGAACGGGAGCATCGCAATTTGCGGCAGATTCTTGCCCTGATCGATGCCGGCCGGCTGACTGAGCGGCAAAAAAACACGGCCCAGCTTATCTTCACCCGCCTGGCCGAGGCCGAAGCCAAGGTCCACGGAATCGCCGTCGACAAAATCCATTTTCACGAGGTAGGGGCGGCCGATGCCGTTGCCGACGTGGTCGGCGCGGTGGTGGGCTTCGACCTGCTGGGCGTTGGACGAATCGTGGCCTCGCCCGTGCCGACCGGTTGGGGTACAATCAAAATAGCGCACGGCCAATGCAGTATTCCCGCTCCAGCCACGGCCGAATTGTTGCAAGGCGTTCCCCTGGCCGAATCGATCATTCAGGGCGAATTGACCACGCCCACCGGGGCCGCCATTCTATCCGTGCTGGCCGGCGGTTTCGGCCCCGTGCCGCCCATGATTATCCGGCAAATCGGCTGCGGGGCGGGCAGCAACGATTGGCACGAGCGCCCTAATATCCTGCGAATTTTACTGGGCGAATCGGTCGCCGCCGGCGATTATGCCCAATCCGAGCAGATCTATCGGTTGGAAACCAATCTCGACGATCTGAGCGGCGAATTGATCGGCTACTGCATCGAGCGGCTCTGGGACGCCGGGGCCTTGGACGTATACACCGCGGCCATCAGCATGAAAAAGAACCGCCCCGGCGTGCTGCTTAGCATATTGTGCCGGCCGGCCGAGGCGGATCGCTTGGAACAGATCATTTTTCGGGAAACATCCACTTTGGGCGTTCGCCGCTCGACCGTCGATCGACATGTTTTAGCGCGGCAGTCGCACGCCGTGGATACCGTTTGGGGACCGATTCAGGGAAAGATCGCCCAGTTGGGCGGAAACATTCCCCGTTTCACTCCCGAGTTCGATGTCTGCCGCCGCATCGCCATGGAGCACGACTTGCCTCTGGGCGACGTGTACGAAGCGGCGCAAAAAGCCTATGATGTCTCAAAAGCGACGGAAAAATGAGGGGTGGGCAAATGTGGGGTGGGCAATTTATTGCCCACTGCTAGACAGTTGTGGGGTGGGCAATTTATTGCCCACTGCTTTGTTTAGCCCCGGCACTTGTGCCGGGAGAATCGATTGAGACTCGAGAAACAACGCCGCTCCTGTTCATTCAAGGAGGAAAACCGTGAATCCCTTCGATCAAATCGGCTCGCCCATGGCGATTATTCTTATAGTCTTGGTGTTGGGTATATTGTTTATTTTGTTGACGCGCACCAGCCGGTATTTTAGCCGGCAAGGGCGGGAGGAACCCAAGTGGCCGCACGCTGACAGGCCTCGTTCGTGCGACGGTTCAACTGCCCGGCCCGGTTGGGACGACAGTTCAACTGCCATCCCAACAACGCGCCAAACAATGCCTCCAACAGCATCCCAGCGGCATTTGGAAGCCATGCCGAGTATGGCCCAGTGGGAAGTTGAGATGCACGAGACCGCACGGGAACTGAAGGCCCAGTTGGACAGCAAAATGCGGGCCTTGCAGGCCTTGATTGCCGAAGCCGATCGGGCCGCCGCACGTATAGAGGCGGCCTTAAAAACCCGGGATAAGGATAATACGGATAATACGCCGTCTTCAAATCGCCCGCGATCCGGCGGCTCTCCGCTTTTCAATCCCAAGGGCGGTCTTCCGTCCATGCAAGAAAAAAAACCTGCCGGATTGCCGGCTAATCAGGCCCAGGCCTTGCGGCCCGCCCCGCCGCCGACTGCATTAGAGGTTTCGCCGCAACGCAATCGGCAAGAGATATACGCCCTGGCCGATCACGGCCTGAGCGATTCGGCCATCGCCCAGCGCATCGGCATGCCCGTCGGCGAAGTGGAACTGATCCTAAGCCTGCGGGGAAAAGCCCGGTCTTCGTGAATACCACGCATTTTACCCAACAAACCGCTTGCGGTTTCGCGATGCACAAAAATCGGTTTTTTTCCGGATAGAATATCCCACTCAAATTTGCGTTAGATCGCGGCTTTGAATTGGAATTGCGTTTATTGTTGTTTCAGAACGCGTGTTCCCGGCCGGGAAACTCGCCCGAGCGGACTTCATCGCGATATTGAGTAACCGCCTGGGCGATGACGTTTTTCAGATCGGCGTAGGCTTTGACGTGCCGCGGCACA
>JBEKGL010000206.1:0-6844 GCA_050012815.1 Thermoguttaceae bacterium | reverse complement strand
GCCAGATCGAATTTGACGGTACTCGTCAAGCTGCCGCCCAAGGTAAGACTTCCGGTAGTCAGTGTGCCTATGGTGTTATCGCCGCCGGGAGAAATAATGCCCTTGGCGCCGTTCACAATGGCGCCCTGGACCGTTCCCGCGCCTTGCAATGTTTGTACAGTTGAGCCCGATCCCAGGGTGAAGGCGGCGGATAGGCCGGAAACGTCGAAATAAGCGCCGCCATTAACACTGATGGTGGGGCTGCTGCTGGAAATAACACCTGTTGTGCCCAGCGACAACGTGCCGCCGTTGATTGTGGTGGCGCCCGTGTAGGTGTTCGTGCCCGAGAGAGTCCAAGTTCCAGTGCCGCTTTTGGTAATACTAATATCGTTGGGACTGGAAGCGGTTCCGCTGCCGCCGATAACGCCGGTAACCAAGCCGCTGCCCTGGAGGTTTACCTGCCGCGTGCCCGTAACGGTGGAATTGTTTTGAATACCTCCCAGAGTGAGCGAGCCGGTGTTGGACTGGATGAGATAAACAGAGCCGTTGCCGTTAGCGCTGTTAGTGTCGACCTGGGTGAGCAATATGTTTCCGCTGATGGTATTACTGTCGCTGTAATTCGCTAATTGTGCATTGGTAGCATCGGGACGCCCTTGTAACGTGATGGATTTTGGAATGGTGATAGAGCCGGCTAGCTCGAGTCGTCCAGTGGCGGGTGTGTAGGTGGCAGTAACCTCATTGTAGAGAGAAGAAGCGACAAGGACGCCGCCGGTCGAGGTGCTGGAGCCCAGTGCATTGCTATTCTTCACCCTCAATACGCCATAGTGCACCCAGAAGGCAGCAATTTTTCCGAGGGAGGTAGCGCCCGCGTTGCCGAGATTATTTCCCGAGAGGATCCACGTGCCGGATCCTTCTTTCCAAACGGAAATAGCGTTAGTATAGCTGGAAGTGCCGATGCTGCCGGAAATTTCACCGGTCGAAGTGCCTATAAGGACGAGATTTCGCTCATCGGTGTTCCAAGTATTGATTAAGTCGCCTTTAATTTCAAGATTGCCGCCATCCGACTGGAAGATGCAATGATTACCATTACCTGAAATGATAATGGCGGTACTCCCGCTAGTACCAATAACATTACTGCCATCCACATTAACGATACTTGCCGGAAAACTACTTATAGGAGGATTACCATGACCACCGGGACCACTGCCA
The DNA here is from genome assembly GCA_050012815.1 of Thermoguttaceae bacterium. GTDB lineage: Bacteria > Planctomycetota > Planctomycetia > Pirellulales > Thermoguttaceae > JBEKIK01. The sequence continues at coordinate 5,656 of JBEKGL010000206.1, read as the reverse complement.
GTTCCATCTCGCTTTTGTTGAATAGTAATAACATTCGTCAGAGTTATCCCACCGGAAAGTTGGAGTTGGGCCGGGTTGACCGTGCTTGGGCCGGCCGCACCGCCGTTAAAACCTCCCGTAATCGTAACAGCCGCGGAACCCAAGGCATTCGAGTTAGTTACTCTAAGCGCTCCGCCATTTATCGCGTTAAGAGTCCCAATAGTTACAGTTCCCGACAAGCCGGAATTGTTGCCGGAAAGGACCAGGGTGCCCAGACCGAGTTTTGTAAAACTGGTGCCGGAAATTGCCGAGCTGATGGTAGCGATGTCCGCGGCATTAGTGACCGTGATCGTGGACGAAGTGGTCAGCGTAATTGTTCCGCCCGAAAACGAATAGTTGTTTGCGACGGTATCGCCGGATGCGCCCACGGTAATGTTGCCAACCTGGATCCCGCCGGCGTCGACGGCAATGGCGCCGGTGGCGCCTCCTCGGAAGATGGCATTATCATAATTGGCGTTTACCCACGCGGTATCGGGCGGAGACACCCAAGTGCTTTTCCACATCAAATTAGTTGATACGGTATCCCAATTACCATTGCCGCCGGTGGTGGGATTCCAATAAAGCGATGCGGCTTGTGAAATCGAGACTGTCAACAGGCACAATGCCATAGCCGGCAAAGCGATGCCGTACTTAGTGCCTGAACCGTGTGTTTTTTGCGTCATGTCATTACCCTTTCATAGATAAATGATGATTAAAAAATGAAGAGTCCAATACGTCGCGGAACCCCATTGCACTTATATCCATGTGTTCATGGCAATAGGGAACGACGCCCTCATAAGACATTGTGCGGCTTTTGTGCAAAGGAAAAAGCAGCGGATCGCCATTTGATTCAAATTATAACCGCTACCTCTTTATTGAATGCGGTTAGGCGTAAAAAACCGATGTTTTTCAACGCCTAAAAAGAAGGAGATAATGCCTAAAAAAGAATGAAATAATATTGTATTCCAATCTACGGTGCTGATTTTCCCACGTATTGTTCATTTTGTCAAGCATTTTCCTAAAAACGTAAAACGATGCTTCAGGCAGGAATATGCAAAAAAAGCCGGAAATGCCGCTGATAGATGGGGATTATACGCAACCTTATCGATCAAAGACTCCTGAATATATACCTACAATTAGGCATCCGCATTCCCTTGACATAATATGCTATAGTTTAATGTGGAGAATTTTTATAATTTGCTTATCTTAGCGGGTAGGTGTGTGATGCATTGCCGTTGTCCTTATTGTTCACAAATGGTGGTACAACCCATGAATATGGAAGGACCGAACTTTTGTCAAAGATGTCGGAACTTGTTTTTCCCTCCTCCGCCGAAGAAAGTGCCCACTTGGGTGCTGGGGGTTCTTGTATTCCTCACGGCCAACTGGCAAATAATGTATCGCCTTAATTGTACCTGATCTATAAGATGATCGAACACATGTAAACCGTGATGTAGTTCCAGCTTGCATTGCGGTCGGTGCTGGAGTGTGCAGTCCGTGTTGTCCAAAACTCTTTTCCGGAGCAAGCCCAATGGATACCATGCATTTTGCCATTATCGTCTTGACTTTAACCGTCCTGACATATGTATGCCTGCGCGTGTATCAAGCGAAATCAAAGGCTTAGATCTCGAAAATCGCTTCGATTTCCACGCACGCTCCCAGCGGAAGCGTATTGACTCCGATGGCGCTGCGGGCGGCAATGCCGGATTCGGGACCGAAGACCTCGGCGAACAACTCGCTGCAGCCGTTGATCACGGCTGGCTGTTGGGTGAATTCAGGGGTGCAGTTGACTGCCCCCAATACCTTCACCACGCGGCGAATGCGATCAAGGCCGCCGAACTGCTTCCTGAGCGAGGCTAGAATGCCCAACCCGGCAAGCCGTGCCGCGGCATAACCGCACGGAACGTCCAAATCCGCCCCGAGACGTCCGGTTGCCAGTTTTCCGTTGGGTTCGACGGGAAGATGTCCCGAGGTGTATACCAAATTGCCCACGGTAATCAGCGGTTTATAAACGCCTTTCGGCTCCGGGGCCGGAGGCAGTTCAAGTTTTAGTTCCGCGAGTTTGGCGGTAAGTCGGGCGTCGGCGGACATAATGAAAAGGGTTCAGGGTTCGGGGTTCAGGATTTAGGGTACTTCACTTTTCAAGGGCTGTAACTAGCTAAATCAGGAGGCCGGACATTCTTGTCTGGCCGGAAAAAGACAGGCAAGAATGCCTGTCCTCCTTCATTCAATCACTTTATCAAGAATGTCTGTCCTCCTTCATTCAATCACTTTATTAAGCGGATATTCCACGATGCCCCGTGCGCCGGCAGCTTTCAGGCGGGGAATGATCTGACGCACGATCGATTCGTCAAGGATAGTATTCACATCGACCCATTGTTCGTCGGCCAGGCTGGATATGGTGGGTTTTTGCAGGGCGGGAAGGAGCGAAAGAACGTTTTTTAACCTGTCCCGCGGCACGTTCATCATCAAGCCGACTTTCCCTTCGGCGGCCATTGCCCCCTCGAGCATCAAGGCAATGTCGTCGATCTTCTGTTTTTTCCACGGATCGGCATAAGAAAGATGGTTGGCGATAAACCGCGGCGTGCTTGTCAGCACTTCGTCGAGAATGCGGAGATTGTTGGCCCTCAGCGAGCTTCCAGTCTCGGTGACTTCGACAATGGCATCGGCCAGCTTGGGCGGCTTGACTTCAGTCGCTCCCCAACTGAATTCCACTTCGGCCGTTACTCCGCGCTCGGCAAGGTAACGCTGGGTCATGCGCACGGCTTCGGTGGCAATCCGCTTGCCTTGGAGGTCTTTGACCGACTTGACCGGCGAATCTTCGGGCACGCATAAAACCCAGCGGACCGGCCTGCGGCTGATTTTGGAGAAAACCAACTCCGTCACCTCATAAATGTCCGCCCCGTTCTCCATGATCCAATCGTAGCCCGTCAACCCGGCGTCCAATACGCCGTTTTCGACATATCGGGCCATCTCTTGCGCCCGAATTAATAGACATTCAATTTCGTCGTCGTCGATCGTGGGGTAATAGCTCCGGGCTCCAAAGGAGATTTTATAGCCCGCACGGCGAAACAACTCGGCGGTTGCCTCCTGGAGACTGCCGGCTGGGATGCCAAGTTTGAGTATCATAATCCTGAATCCTGAACCCTTTTGTACACCTTTTCAGGGTCGAACACCCGTTGGGCAACTACTTTTAGCCCCTCGGGCGTAACCTGTCGGAAAAAGCAGCTTTTGTATCCTTCATGACAAGCCGCGCCGCCCAGTTGTTCGACTGAAAGCAGGATCGCATCGCGGTCGCAATCGAGGTAAATGGCCTTGATTTTTTGCACATTTCCGCTTTCTTCGCCTTTTCGCCACAATTTTTTCCTGCTGCGGCTGTAATAAATTGCCTGGCCGGTAGCCAGGGTTTGGGCGTAGCTTTCGGCATTCATGTAGGCCAGCATTAAAACTTCGCCGGTTTGTGCATCTTGGGCAATGACCGGCAAAAGTCCGTCGCCGCTGGAGAAATCAGGACCGTTGGCTGGTGATTTAGACATAAACTAATGAAAAACAGGTGAAATTCCCGATTCTATACTTCTTAAAGCCTCTAACAAAATGGGGACTGGCTCCCGGTTTTTCTGGGAAAATGGCTGGAATTAGAACTTCGGGAGGGTGCCTGTCCCCATTTTGTTAGAGGCGCTGTATAACGAATATTCATAAAAGTTAATAAATCAGTTTAAAGGAAACCGGATTAAGCTGCCATCCCCCCCTCTTAACAGCTGTTCGCCGCATGACCTGATAAGATTGAATTGCAGCCGGTAGATGGTCAAAAGCATCCGCAACGTGCATTCGACAAAAGCCCTTGCAACGTCAAGAGATGCAAATTCGGCAGTATAAAAGTTCATTGCAGAAACGCCAGATGGGGGCCGAGAATCACTAGCAGCGCATTTCATGCACTTCTTCGGTTGAAAGGAAGACCTCGTGGCCCGTTCGGTATCAGTGTTGTTGCCTGTTAAAAATGCCCAGTATACGCTTGCCTCAACTGTCCATAAGATTCTCGACGTGGTATCCGAGATTTCCGAGCAGGTTGAGTTGTTGATTATTGACGATGGTTCGGCCGATGCCACCAGCGAGGTCGCCATCGAACTTACCCGGCATTATCCGCAAGTCCAGGCTATTTGTCAGAGTCGCTCGTTGGGCAGGGATGCGGCAATTCGCTCGGCTTTGAAAAAAAGTACCGGCGAGATAGCACTAATACACGAAGAAGGGCAAGGAACATCTTTAGATGAAATAGTTCAAACTTTGAAATCCTCCATGCCTTTAGGTAAATTCTATTTCAGGCTGGACACGGCCAAAGGTCCCCAAAAGAAGCCGGTACAAGGCTCCAATTCCGCGGTAGATCATGATCTTTCAGACCGCCGGGATGAACGGCAATCCTCGATTTACAGCCGACCGACACGCCCTAATTTCCTGGAACGGTTAAAAGATATTGTCTTGGGCGAGTAGATTCTTGATTTGTTCCCGGCTCCTTTTTGTCTTTCTCCGTCCGATTTATGGCGTTTATGACAGAATATCCTGTAATAAATGATAATTTTTATCAAGAGCTACTTGTCGTACCATTTTCGAGTGGGTATTATTAAGTTGAAGGCCGTGATGTAATAATTTTAAAATTCTCTTCGCGGCTTTTGTCCGGTTTCGGCCGGCGGGCCAGTTTTCGGTGCGATATGCGTTACATAGGGCAAACGCGGTCGCCTCACAGGGACGGTTGAATCTCAGCCGATCGCTGAAAACTATATGTTGTTGCTTTATCCATTTTTCTTCCGCTTAGGTTCCTGTGTGAACATTGAAGAAGGGTCGTCTTTATGAGTACCGTACATTTAACCGCCACTGAGTTCGGAACAGGACGCGACGTACCCGTTCCCACCATCCGGCATCCCTTGCATCGCCTGGCCGCCGTGCGGCAACAACAAGGGATTTCGCGCCGTACCGTAGCGCGACGATTAAACATCGATCTGGCCACCGTCCGGGCACAAGAGGCCGAAACGACTGATCTTTCCCTGAGTCAGTTGTACGAGTGGCAAAAGGTGTTGGAAGTGCCGCTTGGCGAGTTGCTCATCGAGGCCGACGATACCTTGTCTGCTCCGGTGCTGCTGCGATCACAATTAGTACGACTGATGAAATCGGTCTTGGCAATTCAGGAAAGTGCCAGACAAGACACCATCCGCCGCATGGCCCAGACGCTGATCGACCAACTCCTGCAAATCATGCCGGAATTGGCCGGCGTCGGGCCCTGGCATGCCGTGGGACAACGCCGCCGCCTGGATGAACTCGGCGTGGCGGCCGAACGGCGGCTATCCGACGACGTTTTTTTGGACCTGACCGATTAAGGTCGAGGGCCATAGGTCCCCAACGGCGGCCGGAAACGGCCGCCGTTTTAGGTTTCTTGGGGATCAATCTTCTTTTTTATGGCATCCGGAAGTCAGTGTAACCGGAGTTCAAGGTAAATTATCTTGCTAGACAAAATGTACAATACAGGCAATCAAAGCCTTCTACAATCAATCTCCACCACTACTTGTAGAAGGCCGCTTAACTGCTTATAGTTGATATCAAAGCCAACTAAAAATCGGCCCTCACTCTAACCCTCTCCCGGAGGGAGAGGGGA
>JBEKGL010000205.1:0-6880 GCA_050012815.1 Thermoguttaceae bacterium | reverse complement strand
TGGTCTAATGGGGACGTCCGATGGCAGCAAAGAATATTTCCATCGATTTAGAGGCTTATGAGCGGCTCCGTTCGGTTCGCCGCGAGAATGAGTCATTTAGCCAGACGATCAAGCGGATGGTCAAGCCTCCTTTTGATATCAAGGCATTTCGTCGGAAGGTCGAGGGTATCTCGCTTAGTGACAAGGCAATAGAGGCAATCGAACAGCAAATTCAAGACCGCCACAAGCCCTCCAATCGAGAGTACTGATGGCCTGCTTGGACACCACGGTGCTGATCGATCTGCTTCGCTCAAATCCAGACCGGAAACGTCAAGCCCTGGACAAGATCGAGCAGTTGTCGGCCAGAGGCGAGACAATTGCAACTACCCGGTTCAACTTGGCCGAATTATACGTAGGGATTGAGCTTTCAGTTGATCCCGAGCGAGATTATCAGCGAGTTCGCGGTATTCTTGATGATACTGAGAAGCAGGCGGGTCCGTAACACTTTATGGCAGTACACCTCGGGTCATTTTCCGTTCGGTGGCATTCTTTCACGAACTTCGGCGATCTGGCGCTGCAATTCGCCGAGGATGGCGAGGATTTGCTCCTGCTGGGTCTGTTGGACTTTCCGCCTGTATTGCAAGAAATAGAGCAGGAGGAACGGGACCAAGCAAATGGCACACGTCATATAGCACGCGAAAAACACTTTTCCCGATTCAAACTCTATTTTCCCGCACATAATGTAAAACCCGTACCCAAGCAAGACAATCACCGCCATGCCAAGCGTTACCACCCGCATTCGCCGCTCTCGACGACCCGCCTTGGCGATTTTCTGTCGGAGATTACGGCGATACTCGCCGAATTGTGAATCACTAACCCGCGTTTCCTGTTCCAGCAGACGATCGACGAACTGTTGATGCGTGTTATGGTCCATCATCAATGAGCCTTTCTACAACGTTCCGAAGCGATCGCTTCGCATAGTACATGCGGGACTTCACCGTCCCCAACGGGCAAGAAATCGCTTGGGCAATCTCTTCCAGAGACATGCCTTCGAGGAAGTGCAATGCCAGGACCTCCCGATGTTCGATTGAGAGGTCCCCCAACGCTCGATGCACGAGTTCAGCGTTTTCGAACGCGGTCTCGTCGCAATTCGTTACCTCCGTAGAAGGAATTTCGGCCGTATCAATCGACGCCGCTATGCGGCGCTTTCGCCGAAGGAACGCCACGACCTTGCCATGCGCGATCTTATAAATCCAGACCCGAAACGCCTCGGGAGCCTTCAGTCCCGGTAGGAGCCGAAAAACCGACAGCCAGACTTCCTGTATCACGTCCACGGCTTGATCGGCGTCGTCCGTGAATCTCAGAATAAAATAAAGTACCCGGCGCTCGTATTGGCCAACCAAGCGGCCGAAGGCGTCCATATCGCCCCGCTGTGCGCGCAGCACATCCAGATGCTCCTCCAATTGGCTGATCTCGTCGTCCGGCTTCATTCGATTGATAATTCGCGGGGACAGGAAACCACTGACTTCTATACCATAAGTCGCTCGTTGATGGAAGGAGGTTCAAATTTTCCCGAATATTTGAACCTTCGAGGTTCGTGAAGCGACTTCTCTTTCGGTTCACGTCACTATTCAATACGGAGAAGTCCCATGCGATCACGATTGTACGCTCTTAGTGTTCTGCTGGCGACCGCGGCTTTGGCGGCAACCGGCAAGTGCTATGAAATTGCGCTGTCCGACATTCCCGCCGGAAACACAACCAAGGAATCGATGCCCACAGGCAATCAGGAGGCTGGCGGCGGCCAATCTGCTCAATCCGAACGAAGTGCTCATCAAGGGCCAAATGCTGTAACAGGTAATACGCCTTTGGTCTCGGATAATTGGGAGATTGCGGCGACGCTGGTGGGACACAAGGATGTTGTGAAATCACTTGCCTTTTCGCCCGATGGGAAGCGATTGTTCAGCGGCAGCTTGGATGGAGAGATCAAAGTCTGGGAAATGCACACCCGAAAAGAATTGGCTTCAATCATCGCCCAGAAGGACGGAAAGAGGAGTATGGTGCTAGCCGTATCGCCCTCTGGAGACGTCTTGGCCTCTGGCGTAGGCTCTATTCCCGGTGAGGTGAAAGTCTGGGATGCTCGGACGCTGCAATTGCGGGCGACACTTTCGTATCCGCGGCCTGTGTACTGTATCGCGTTCTCGAGTAAGTCGGACTTGATCGGCGCTGCGGGCGAACACGAGGTCTACGTGTGGAGCGTGGGGGATAGTCGGCAAAAATACAAGATTCCTGTTGGGATATGGCCGATCACGGGACTCGCGTTCTCCCCAGATGGTCGTGTCCTTTATGTGGGAGGATTTCCGGCAATTGGTAAAGTTGCTGCTAGCTCTGGCATACTGCATGCATGGGATTTGTTCAAGGGAATGCAGCTTGGAGAGATCAAGTTCTCCTGCCCGATTGAGGGTATCGCTCTGAGCGGGGACGGCAATACGCTTGCCGTTGCTGCCGTTGCCCTGTATGTCTTGGATGTCTTATCAGAGAACGATCGGGTTATGTTCAAGGAGCGATTCTCGGTTCTGGACAAGCAATGGCGGGGCAATGTCCCTATTTTCCAGGAACAGTTCAGATGCGTTGCTTTGAGCCCCAGCCAAAAAGCCGTCGCGGGCGCTGCCGGTAGCCCCGGCCCCTTGGCACCCGAAGTGGGCAATGTGGCTCTCTTCGCACTGCACGACGGCCGAAAAATTGCGCGACTTGAGACGCCAAGGCAAGCCAATGGCCAGGTCAAGGCCGGCAACTATGATGTCAGCTCGCTTGCGTTCTCGCCTGACGGGAAACTGCTAGCCTCGGGGAGCAAACACATTATCACGATATGGACGCCGGCAGCCTCAAAATAGCGGCAGATTGGGGTTAGCATTTGATTACATTGCGTCTCCCCACCTCCAGCAACAACCACCCGCTTACCATAGCGGAGTTGTCGCATCAGGTGCCCATGTTTTAAGTTTAAACTGATATAAAATTATAAAAAATACATAATTTCTGCGTATTTACGAATGTGCTTTTAAGTGAAAAAGAATGTCTAACAAGAAGTGGTTACATACTGATGCCGATTGACGCAATCGACCACTAGGCGGGGGGGATTCCATTTAGACCTGTGTGTCTTGACCTTATCATCCATTACCGGTAAATTGATTAGTTTACCGCTTTGAACGGTCCAGGGTGGTAAGAGATTTTAAATTTCCACAGACCGAATCCATTTAATTTAACGCCGGACACCCGTATAAGATTTCATTCCAAAGTGCGATTTTCCCTCACCCTAGCCCTATCCGGGCACCAACCGAAGGTTGGTCGGGAGAGGGGACTTTAGGAATGATATTTTTGCATGGGATTTAGCCGGTGTGCCTTTGGGAGGATTTGTTTTGGCTACTGTTCTGGTTAAAGATTTAATCGAGGCGGGGGTTCATTTCGGGCATCGCGCCAGCCGTTGGAATCCCAAGATGCGGCCTTATATTTACGCCCGCCGCAATCTGATCCACATTATCGACGTCCGCGAAACCATACGCGGTTTATTGCGGGCAAGGAAGTATTTGCAGCGGATTGCATCCGGGGGCAGTCTGGTGCTGTTCGTGGGCACCAAGCGGCAGGCTTCGGACACCATCGAACATCAATCCCTGCGCTGCGGCATGCCGTACGTGAGCGATCGCTGGCTGGGCGGCACGTTGACCAACTTCCGCACCATTCGCAGCCGCTTGGGCCGTTTGGAGGAGTTGGAGGCGATTCGTTCCGGCGACCAACTTTCCACATATTCCAAGAAAATGCAATCGTCGCTGAACCGCGAATACCGAAAAATGTATCGCAACCTCAATGGCATTCGCACTATGAACCGTTTGCCCGAATGTCTGGTGATCATCGACCCGCGGAAAGAAAAAAACTCCGTGTGTGAAGCCAAAAAGTTGGGCATAACAACCGTGGCCTTGATCGACACCGATTGCGATCCGGACGAAGTCGATCTGCCGATACCTGGCAACGACGACAGCATCCGCTCGATTGAACTGATCGTGCAACTTTTGGCCGATGCCGTTTTGGCGGGCAAGGCGGCCGATGGCGCGCTCAGGCAGGAACAATCCGAAGGAGCCGTTTCAGCCGGCAAGTAAGGGCTGAAAACGGCAATCCTATTTAGCCCCGGGTGAACACACCCGGGGGCAGCACGGGAGTTTTTCTCCCCATTTGCCCGCCGTGTATTCACGGCGGGCAAAACGAGCTTCCGAGATATTCAAACCATTTTTCGTTAATCGTTGGAGATATTATTATGGCAGAGATTTCCGCGGCCGCCGTGAAGGCCCTTCGAGAAAAAACGGGCTTGCCCATGATGGACTGTAAACGCGCATTGAAAGAGGCCGGCAACGACATTCAGAAGGCAATAGATCTTTTGCGCAAGGCCGGCGCCAAGGTTGCAGAAAAACAGGCCGGGCGGGCCACAACCATTGGACGGATCAGCGTGTTTACCGATCCGGATCGAAAGGTGGGCACGATGATCGACCTGCGTTGCGAAAGCGCGCCGGTGGCTGCAAACGAACAATTCGTTCAACTTGCCAACGACCTTGCCAAGCAATTAGCGCTGGGGCCCGGCGCGGCCGCGCCGGAGGCGTTGCTTGCCCAGCCCTCGCCCAGCCGGCCCGGGCACACGCTGAAGCAGCAATTCGATGATCTGAACAACCGTATCCGCGAGGCATTCAAGTTGGAGCGCATTATCCGCATCGACGGCAGGTGCGGCGGCTACGCCCATCACAACGCGGCGGCCGGCGTTTTGTTGGAGATCGAAGGCGGCAATGAAGAACTTGCCCGGGATATTTGCATGCACGCGGCCGCCTTTCGCCCCCGCGTCACGAATCGGGAAGAACTGGACGCGGCGGAAGTTGATAAAGAGCGGGAAATTCTCACCGAGCAGGCGCGGAAAGAAGGCAAACCGGAGAATATCATCGCCAAGATGGTTGAAGGCCGGCTGCGGGATTTTTACGCCCAACGCTGCCTTATCGATCAGCCCATTGCGAATGAAATGAAATACGGCAAGAAAACGGTCGGCCAGATCGCCAAAGAATCCGGCATGAAAATCATTCGCTTCGTACATTGGGAATTGCCCAAGGAGTAAGTCGGATGTCGAACAATATGCCTGCGGGCGGACCAAAGTACCATCGCGTTGTGTTGAAGATTTCCGGGGAGGGTTTTACGCATCCGGGCGAACGCGGCATTGCCATGGACGCCGTGGTGCACATCGCTCAACAAACTTACCAGGCCGCCAAGCACGGCGTGCAGATCGCCATCGTCATGGGCGGGGGAAACATACTCCGCGGCGCTCAATTCACCTCGGGCAATTCCTGCATCCACGAAGCCACCGCCCATTACATGGGCATGATCGCCACGGTAATGAACGGCCTGGCATTGCAAGACGCCTTGGAATCGCTGGGCAGCGACACCCGCTTGATGACCGCCATCCGCATGGACGGCGTGGCGGAACCGTATATCCGTCGCCGGGCGCGGCGCCACTTGGAAAAAGGCCGGATTGTGATCCTGTCCGGCGGCACGGGCAGCCCTTTTGTGACCACCGATACCGCCGCCGCTCAACGCGCATTGGAGCTTGACGCCGATATCCTGCTAAAAGCCACCCGCGTGGACGGCGTGTTCAGCGACGATCCCGAGAAAAATCCCCATGCCGTTTTGTACAGCGATCTGAGCTACGAGGAGGTGCGGCGGCAAAATCTGCGAGTCATGGATTACGAAGCGATTACCAAGTGCATGGAATACAATATGCCGATCATTGTTTTCAATTTCCGCAAGGAAGGCAACATTGAAAGCACCGTCCTGGGCGGAAGGATCGGTACTTTGATTCATTAGGAGCAAACAATGACCACAGAAGAGATCCTGCTGGACGTGGAAGAGCGCATGGAAAAAGCCATCCGCAAGCTGAAAAACGATCTTGCGGGAATTCGCACCGGCCGGGCCAATCCGGGCCTGGTCGATACGCTGAAAGTCGAGGTCTACGGTTCGCCCGTGCCCATCAAGCAGGTGGCCTCGGTCGGGGCCCCGGAACCGAATCAAATCGTCATCCGCCCATACGATCCCGGCACGCTGAAAGACATCGAAAAAGCCATTCAGGCCAGCGATTTGGGATTTACTCCGCAAAACGACGGGCGCGTGATCCGGCTGAACATTCCGCCGTTATCGACCGAGGTGCGGCGCAAAATGGTGACTCGCGTACGGGAACTTGCCGAGGAGGCCAAAGTGGCCGTCCGCAACATACGACGCGACGGCAACAAATCCGCCGACCAGGCCGAAAAAGACAAGGAATTTTCCGAGGACGACCGCGACCAGGTCAAGGAGGAAATCCAGGATCTTACCAAGCAATACGAATCGCAAGCCGCCGATCTGGCCAAAACCCGGGAAACCGAGGTCATGGAAGAATAAATCTTATGATGAGGGGGCGGGATTGGGAGGCGTTAATTCTCGTTGTTTGGCGGCCTGGAGTTTAAGCTCGAAATCCTTGGCACCTTCTCGGAAATATGCTACTTGTTCCATCAACGTCATGCCTTGCACTTGCGCACGAATTATCTCTTGTGCCGCGCGCTTCATAGCGATGCAATCGAAACTTTTATTCTTCTTGTTCTTCATAGTCAATCACTTCCGCTGGTGAACGTATGTCAATTTCGTGATAACCATATAATTTATTTATTGCATTATACAACCGTATTTTATCAAAGTGAACGATATGTCTGAAATTCCAACTCACAATTAAATCCGCTTCCAATACAGTTGCCGAAGCAACGTGACCCGCATCATCGGCCCATTTTTCGCCGACGATTCCCGCGGAAATATATGCATCTCGCAGGCGTAGAATTTCCTCGTTTATATC
>JBEKGL010000204.1:0-6897 GCA_050012815.1 Thermoguttaceae bacterium | reverse complement strand
TGGGCCATCCAGCATTCAGGATTTTTTTTCAGTGTCTCCTGGTAGAGAGTAATTCCATCGCGGTAGAATCCGCTTTGCCGCCAGGTGAGCACCATGAGAACGGTCGCCGCGGCTACGGCGACGAACAGCGCCGCCCGGAAAGCTTTGCCCGGCACGCTCCCGCGCCACAAGCCGAAGCCCGCCGAGGCCAGCGCAATCACGCCGATAATGGCGATGTGCTGATAACGGTCGGCCACCAGCGAGTATTTCATGAAGCCCACGTCCTGAAAACCCAGCACGGGCGCCAACGCCACGCAGAAAAATCCCCAGGCAAACAACAGCGGCCGGCCCCAGCCTTTTCGATGCCGCCACAATACTGCCGTAACGGCCAGCGCGGCCAAAAGCGGCGCCCACCAGAGCGGATTGCCCGCGTCGATCTTCCACTGCGGATAGATGAACACTAGATTCAGCGGCACTAGCGCCTTGTACAGGTAGAACCACACTACTCCGCCGGCTCCCAGTAGTCGCTCCGCAAAACCGGCGTTTCGGATCACTGCTTCCTTTCCATGCGTTTGGAACCACACGTTTACTAGCGTCAGCACCACGGCTATCGCGAAAAACGGTGCGGTCCGCAATAAATGCCGCCGGATAAAAGGGGACAGTCCCATTTTCGTAGGCTCGGAAATTGGGACAGTCTCCAGTGGCCGCAACCACCAGACGATGCCCAACAACAGCAACGGCAATATCACCGCCGATCCCTTTCCCAGCACCGCCAACACGAACGCCGCCAGGCTCAGCCAGTAGAAGATGGGCCAGTGGACAGTGGGCAGTGGACAGTGGACAGTGGGCGAGGGTGCCATGCACACGCTTGCCGTGGGCATGTCGGCCTTCAGATACCACAGAATCGACAACAGAAAAAACAGCATGGCCGTGAGGTCTTTGCGCTGGGCGATCCAGGCCACCGACTCCACGTTTACCGGATGGACGGCAAAAATCAGGGCTGCTAAGAAGGCTCCGGGTATGGACAATTTCCGCAAGATGAGCCAAATCAGCAATGATTCGGCCATGTGCAAAATCAGGTTCGTGACGTGGTACCCGGCCGGGTGCATTCCCCATAGCCGCCACTCGATCCAGAACGTGGTATTGGTCGCCGGCCAATAGTCGACTGATTCGGTCGTGGACCAAATACGATGCAGGCCGTCGGAGGCATTGATGATTTTGTTTTCCGTCAGAAGCAGGCCGTCGTCGAGGACAAACCCGCCGTTTATGGACGGGAGGTAAGCCATGAATATAACCACGGCAATCAGCATTATTCCCGCCGGCACTCCAAGGGGCAGCCGCGAAAGCACGGCGACTGCCAATCGGGTAGGGGAAGGATGCTTATTTGTAAAATGCTTGCGCTTGGACATGAGCGGACTGCCGAACATAAAGAACTACACGGCCCGTCGGGAGCCGGTTAAAAAAATTATTTTATATCACTTCTAACTGGAGTTTTGCATATTACAGATTCAATGTCCCCTCTCCCAAAGGGCGAGGGGAGAAATTTGCAAAACTCCACTTCTAATTCAAACCTGTGATTGGACAGGTGTTTGAGATGGTAATTGTTTCAGGAAAACGGCATTTAGTCGGCATATCGCGAAACCGCAAGCGGTTTGTTTGAAGATCTTTTAAGCCGGTTCTCAATCGAACTCCACATCGGCGGCATCGAACACGGGGCCTTCGACGCACGTGCGGCGGTAGTCCCACCCGCCTACGCCGTCGCGGATTTTCGCCACGCAGCTAAAGCAAATTCCCATGCCGCAGGCCATCGGGGTTTCCAACGACACCCGGCACGGAACGCCCAGGCGCTTGGCGATCCTGGCCGCGGAGTGCAACATCGGCTCCGGGCCGCAGCACACGATCCGGCAGGAATTCCCGGCGGCTTTGACTGCCGGTTCGATCAACTCGGTAACCAGCCCGCGGTGGCCCAGCGAACCGTCGTCTGCGCTTAGCCGGACTTCCACGCCCAGACGCTCGAAATCTTGCGCGCCGGCCAGGTATTCCGCCGAGCGCACGCCGTAGCAAAGCGTGATTTTTTCGGCCCGTGGAACATTTTGGGGCGGATCGCCGAAACGATGCAGTCCGAGATACTCGCGGGCCAAGGCCAAAAACGGCGTTTGACCGATGCCGCCGGCAACCATAATGAGATGTTTCGTTTCCTCGACCGGAAAGCCGTTGCCCAAGGGCCCCCAGATTTCCAGTTTCGCTTCGGGCTTAAGATCGGCCAGGCGCTGCGTCATTTTGCCCACGACAAAATAAACGATATCCAGGGCGTCCGGCTCTCCATTTGGCCCGTCCACGACGTCGTACAAGGCCAAGGGCCGGCCCAAGAGCGGATCGTTGCACTCGGCCAGCCGAATCATGACGAACTGGCCGGGCAGAATCTTACGCGCGATGTCGGGACAGGAAAAACGGACGCGATACGTATCCCGGGCCAGCCGGACGTTTTCCGTCAGCGGCGCCGTGCCCTGCCATGCTCGATCGGCGTAGAGGTGATTATCCATTTGTTCGATCTAATGTGATAAAAACCGATGACGTTGCACATCTTTTTCCGCGACCAATGGTCGCGGCTTTACACATTTGCTTTCCGCAAAGCGGCGACTTCTTCCCTGGAGAGCGGGCGCGACGCGCCGGGCGGGAGGTTGCCCAGGCGGATCGGTCCCACGGCGATGCGGATCAGGCGCATGACCTTATGGCCCAAGCGGGCCAAAATGCGGCGTATCTCGCGGTTCTGGCCCTCGCGGAGCACCAGTTCCAAGACCGTGCTTTCCTTGTGATGCGATTGGATGCGGACCTGCTCGACCCGGGCCGTACCTTCGGCCAGATGCACGCCGCGTTGCAACTTCAACAGCACGTCGCGATCCGGGCGGCCGGCTACTTGCACGCGATATGTTTTCGGCACTCCGTAGCGCGGGTGCGTCAGGCGGTTGGCCAGTTCGCCGTCGTTGGTGACCAGGATCAGCCCTTCGCTGTTGAGATCCAATCGGCCGATGGTGAACAGGCGCACGCTGCCGGGTGGCAAAAGGTCGATCACGCGGCGCCGGCCCGACGGATCGCGGTTCGTCGAAAGCACGCCGGGCGGCTTGTGAACCGCGTAATAATGCAGACTGGGCTTGGGTAGTTTTTGACCGTCCACGCGGATTTCCTGCCCGGCCGGCTCGACTCGTGTGCCCAACTCGGTCACCACGCGGCGATCCACTTCCACTCGGCCGGCGGTAATTAATTCTTCGCATTGACGGCGGCTTCCCAAACCGGCCGCCGCCAGGACTTTTTGCAGCCGCTGCGGCGCGCCATGCGCGGGAAAACTGCCTTGACGTTGACCCCCGGCGGGTAATTTCTTATGGGATTTTTTATTCGGTCGTGTGCCATGCATGATGGATCGCTCTGCGGCATCAGGGTAGATTAAATCGACAGACTAGATAATCTTATCCCATTTACCCGTATTGCCACAAGTGGACGGCAACCGTTAAAGGCAGATGGCTTCGAAGGCTAGCTTACTGGGATTGATTGCCCACTTGCCAGCGGGCGCGAGCGGGTTCGGGAATGGGATTATCATAGCATCGAGGCCGAACCCCGACCAAGGCCGGACCTATGTCGCCCTCCGGGTAAGGATCGAATCGAACCGCGCGGTTTTGTTGCGTCTGGGCCGAACCCGGGTGGGCCAAACTCGGCTTGGCCGTGCTTTGGCATCCGGCAAGGCCAATAAGTAATAACAAGAGGGCCGCGATTGGAATCCTGTACATGCACTTCTCCTTGCCGGATAAAGGTGGGGGATTATACGCTTGGAAGCCTTTGACAAGAAGATGAATACTCCCCGTTACAGAAAAACAATCGACCGTCGGAACTTAAATCCATAAGTCTAATTACCATAATATGTTAGGGTGTTAATATGCAACGGATTTGCCCGCCTTGCCGGTTTTGGGGCTCAAAGGGGACAGTCCCCCGGTTTTTAGAAAGAAACGGAAAATCAAGCATGGATTTCCGCTTTGGTCTGGTCGTATATGGCAACCTGATTACGCCCTGCAACTTTGGCGGCGTATAAAGCTTCATCGGCATGTTCGATCAATGTCTCCGGCGTTGTAAGGCCCGTGGTCTCGGCTATTCCAAAACTGACCGTGGCATGTACGGATTCGCCTTTTACCGGGATACTGATCTCCTCGATATTCCGTCTGCACCGTTCGGCCAGGCACTGGGCTTGTTTGGTGGTTCCCTGGGGAACCACAATGGCGAATTCCTCACCGCCGTAGCGTGCGGGCGTGTCGATGTTTCGGCATTGCTTTGTAAAGACTTTGGCGATTTCCCGGAGTAATTGATCGCCCACAAGATGCCCGTACGTGTCGTTCACATTCTTGAAATGATCGATATCCGCCATGATGAATGAAAAAGGTTGACTGTGTCTTAACATGCGGGCCCATTCCTGTTGCAGGCGTTCCATCAGAGATCGGCGGTTCGGCAATCCGGTGAGCGGGTCGATGTGGGCGTATTCGATAAGCAAGTCTTGCAGGTTTTTCGTGCGTAAAGCGGCTCGAACGCGGGCTTGCAGTTCGAAGGCGTCGAAGGGCTTGGTGATGTAATCCATCCCGCCCAGATCCAGTCCCTTGATCTTGTCTTCGGCGCTGACGAACCCGGTAAGAAAGAGGACCGGAATCATGCACAACTCCGCATCGGCCTTCAATGTGCGGCAAACCTCGAAACCGGACATATCGGGCATGTCGATGTCCAGCAGAATCAAGTCGGGTTTTTCCCGCTTGGCGATTTCCAGTCCGGCCTTGCCACCTTCGGCGCAAAGAATATTTTCGCACTCTTTTTTCAGGCGGGTTTTGGCAATTAGCAGTGCATCCGGATTGTCGTCTATAATCAGAATTTTCATGATGGACTCGCTCCGGCGGTGTTGTAAATACGATATCCATTTTCAATGGCCCGGCACAACAAAGCAACTTTGTGCAATGCCGCGCCGGTCGATTGCACGTCCTGCGCCTTGGCGGCTTCTTCCAAATCCTTGGCCGCGTCGGTCAGCATGGGGTATCCGTAATTCCCTCCCGATCCTTTCATCCTATGCGCCAGACGTTGAAGGTCCTCAAACTGCGTATTGCCCAGCGCGGCGCGCATCTCGTCCACTTGACTGCCAAGACGCTCGACGTAGCCGTCCAGGATGGGCATGATGTCCGGATCGTCCACATACAGCGATATGATGGCATTATCCTCGCCTGAAGGATTCTCTTTAAAATCCGGCACAATGTCGGCCGATTCGGGTATGACTTTCCCGGCGTGCCAGGCGATAGCCCGTATCATTTTCGCGCGATCGATCGGTTTGCACAGGTGGTCGTTGCATCCGGCGGCCAGGCAACATTCCTTGTCCTCCGACATGACGTTTGCGGTCAAGGCCAGGATCGGTCGATCATAATCGCGGCTCCGCAGCAGGCGAGTGGCTTCGTAACCGTCCATTTCCGGCATGTTCAGATCCATGAGAATTACGTCAAAAAATTCGCTTTCGGCTTTTTCCACGGCAACACGTCCGTTTTCGGCGACTACCGTCTTTGCTCCGGCCCTGGAAAGCATAATCTTGATCAGTTCTTGATTGTCGATGCTGTCCTCGGCCACCAGGACTTTAACACCCGATAACATCTTGGCGTCTTGCAAGTAATTATTCTCGCCTAAATTCTCGATAATTTCCGAGGGTTGGCGGAAGATTTTGACGCCCTTTAGATCGCCGGCGGGAACAATCAGGGTAAAGGTGCTTCCGCCGCCATACAGGCTCTCGACCGTAAGCTCGCCTCCGAGCAATTCGGCGATATGCCGCGAAATGACCAGGCCCAGCCCCGTTCCCCCGTATTTCTGCGATATGACAACGTCTCCCTGGTTAAACGGTTGAAATAGTTGCGGCAGTATTTCTTCGCGAATGCCGATTCCCGTGTCCGCGATATCAAACTTCACGGCGGGTTGGTCGTCTCGCCACTGGCGTAGGAGGGATACCTTGATGCGCACCTGCCCGTTTTCGGTGAATTTCACCGCGTTTCCCAGCAGATTCAAGATTGCTTGCCGGAGCCGATTTGAGTCGGTGTGGATCGTTTCCGGCAGTTCGCTCAGGTATTCGACCGAAAGCGCATTGCCGCGCAGTTTGGCGCGCGGCCGCATCGTGCCGGCCACGTCGGCCAGCAAAGAGACGACGTTGCACCGCTGCATGTTCAACTCCAGTTTGCCGACCTCGATCTTCGACAGGTCCAGGATGTCATTTATTAGATGCAGCAGGTTTTCGCCGTTCCGGCGGACGACCATGAGATAATTGTTTCTTGTGCTGCAGTCGATCTTGGGATCCATCAGTAGATCGTTGTAACCCAGAATGGCGGCCATGGGAGTGCGCATTTCATGGCTCATTGTGGCCATGAACTTGCTTTTGGCCTTGTTGGCCGCTTCGGCTTGTTGCCGGGCCTGGACAAGTTGGCTGACGTCGATTACGTTCAGCAAAACGCCGTCGTAGTTGCCGTCCCGATAAATGGGTTGCATACGGAGAATCACTTCCTTGCCGCCAAGGGGGCGTTGAAGCACAATTGGGTTCGGCAATATCGCATTTCGGTATTGGTTGATTCGGAAAAGGATTTTTTCCAGGTTCTCGCCTTGATGCAAGTCCTCGATGCGTTTGCCGAGTATCTCCTCTCGCGGCTTGCCCACAAAATTGCACAAATAATTATTGATCTCGACGATATTATTGTCGGCGTCGGCGAAAACCACTCCTTCTTCCATCGCCGAAATCATCGCCGAGAGCTTGGCGTTTTCCCGTTGCGAAATCTCCTCGGCGATCCCGCGGTCGGCGACTTCACGCTCAAGTTGTTGATTTGTCGCGGCCAACATGTCCACGAGACGGGCCGTTTTTGCGTTGCG
>JBEKGL010000203.1:0-6912 GCA_050012815.1 Thermoguttaceae bacterium | reverse complement strand
CGCTGGGCCGGTTCGCCGATGGTGCGTTTCCAGCGCATGGCGGTATCCAACGTCTCGCCCTCGACCCAGCATCCGCCGGGGAAACGCACGAACGAGGGGCGGAGATTTTCCAGCATCGCGGCAAGGTCCAGACGCATTCCATTGGGGCGATCCTTAAAGGTTTTGTGCGGGAAAAGCGAAACCATATCCATCCGCAGCGTGCCCGGATGCGAGGCGCTGAGGACCAATTGGGCCTTGGGGTCGGTCGCGTTGGAAGTCAAAACCACTTTGTAAGTCTTCCATTGCGAATCGACATTGTCGATCCGGGCCTGGGCATAGGTTTTTTTGCCGTTGGCGCTTTCCAGCGCGGCGGTCACCGGGCCGGTAAACCCGTCGCCGGCGCGAAGGGCGACCGACAAATCGTACTGCGCGTCTTTCGCCGCGGCGATGCCCCAGTAACCCTTGTTCGCCACGCCGACTTTGCCCTGACCGTCGGAGGATATTTTCAAACGCAGCGAGCGGGGATTGTTCTCGCACATGGGATTGTCCGTGTCGATGGCAATCTCGCCCTTGGCCGAGCCGTCGGTCACCAGGGTCCAGCAGTCGGGCTTGTCGGAATTTTCGAACGAGCGGTTTTGCACCAATTCGGCGTATAGCCCGCCATCGCCGGCATGATTGATTTCCTCAAAAAATATTCCGTAAAGCGTGGGACTGACCTTTATGCCCGGCTTATCGACCTGGACGGTCAACGACGCTCTACCGGCGGCGGCCGGAGTTTGGGCCTGAAGCGGAAAAAAAGTAAAGGCGAGTTGAACCAATGCCAGGGCACAAATTAAGAAGTAGCGTTTCATAATCGTCATCTCCAGTTCGCGAAAAATGCGGTGATATGAGAGTCCGAAAGTCCAGTCCCAGCAGCCTCCGACAGGAAACGCTCCGGGCTACGAATTCCCCATAGTTTACCTATGCGCGAGTTGAAAGTCGATATACCGCGCCGACTTTTGGTTACTTTGGCAATCTGAGACTCAATGACTCAATAATCGGTCAGGCTGGGAGATGGCCGACTACAAGGCGATTTTTTGGGGAAAACAGCCGATGCTTAAGATTTGTGTATTTTTTGCGCATAAATAAATTGTAATTGCGCCGTTGCCGCCAGCCGCGTCGTTAATTAAAGATGGCGTCTCCCTAATCCCCGTATTCGAAATTACTATTATTCACCACGAAAATGCGAAAGGACGAAAAGACGAAAGAAATTATAACAGTTTGCGTTTCGCATTTTCGTTCTTTCTATTTTTCGTGGTGAAAAAAGAACCTATTTATGTTCAATTAACAGCGGTGCCATCCACTTCCATCATAAAAAAGACTCCCGACCCCTTTTCTATTTTCTTCATCCCTCATCTTTCATCCTTATTTCTTAATCTCCGCCTCGCCGGTTTCGATGTCCAGGGTCCAGGGTTTTGGGTCCGGAAGCCAGAGCTTGCCGTCGCCGATTTGAAGCGGCATCCACAGATAGCGGGAATCCCATTGCGTGCGGGGTTTCCAGATATCGCCCATGTAAATCACGGTCGTGGCCTTTGTGCCCGCCACTTTCAAGAGCATCGTCGACTGCGAACCGTAGGTGTTAGTCTCGGGCGGGGCGATGTCCTTGAATTCCGACCACGGGCCTTGCAGCGAGGGCGCGGTGGCATATTTGTTCGGATTGGGCCTCCAACTGGTCAAGGCCGAGCCGACCACATAGTACAAATCTTTGTAGTGCACCACCGCCCCGCCTTCCAAGGGCGCACGGATCAGGCTCATGTCTTTTTCCACTGTAAGGTAATCGTCCGACAGCCTGGCGATATGAAAACCTTTGGCGGGCCGATCCTCGAAAATCAGGTATGCCGAACCGTCGTCGTCGATGAACTGCCCGATGTCGCGGCTCTCGCAACCCAAGGGCCGGAAACTCTTCTGATATTTGTTGTAATCGCCGTCGACCGTGTCGCCGACGGCCACGGCGACCCGGGCCAGCTTATATCTAGCGTCATCGAGGTGCATGTACATTACGAACTGCTTGGTCTTCTCATTATGAAACACCTTGGGGCGCTCCAGGATCCAACCGCGTCCCAGGTTTTCCGGATCGGAAAACGCGATCCGCTTGCGAAACGTCCAATGGGCCAGGTCCTTCGACGAGTAGCAGCCGACATAGCACTTAGAGCGATCCAAACCCTGGGAGCGCTCTTCGCCGAACCAGTAGTACGCATCGCCGAGTTTTACGATGCCGCCCCCGTGCGACTGGACGTGTTTACCCCGATCGTCCGGCCATACCGCCCCGGGCTCGATCGTTTGCGGCGCGGCAAACGCCGCCGTACCTATATGATAGAACAACAGCACCGCCGCGATCCTTGCCGCGCGGGGCCATAAACCGTTGCATGAAGTTCGCGTCTTAAAAATGAACATATCCACACCACCGTTTAAAAAAATGTGAAATGGACCGGTTACTATCTTCTATCTCGACTGCCAATCGCGTTTATTTTTATGTTATGATGCTATTAATTGCCGTTTCACATGTCAATCCACGGGACTCATTGCCGCGATCCGCCGATGCTGATATGATAAGGGCGATAAATGCCGTTTTTGATAGATGTTTCACGTTATACCCATGCCTTCGATTCGAACATTTATCGCTATTGAAATCGATGCCGTCATCCGGGCGCGAGCCGCGGAACTAATCGACGTGTTCCGCGCGGCCGAGGCCGACGTGAAATGGGTGGAAACGCAAAACCAGCATATAACGCTGCAATTTCTGGGCGACGTGCCCGAGCAACAAATCGCCGCCGTGTGCAAGGCCGTGGAACAAGGGGCGGCCCAAGTGCCGCCGTTCGATCTGGAAATCGCCGCCGCGGGGGCCTTTCCCAACGCCAACCGGCCCAGAACCCTATGGATCGGCGCAAATGCGGGCAGCGACCGGATGGCCGACTTGCACGACAACGTGGCCTTGGAACTGGCCGAGTTGGGCTTTCAAGACGAAGATCGAAAATTCCAGACCCATTTGACCATCGGCCGGACGCGGAGCGGCAAAAACGCCGCCGAACTGGGCCGGTTGCTCAAACAGCACGCCCATTTCGACGCCGGCTGCATGCGCGTGGAAAAAGCCACCGTCTTTTCCAGCCGCCTGGAGCGTGGCGGGCCGATCTACGAAGCACTCAGCACCGCCAGATTAATATAACCACAAAATAAAATACACTACCCCTTTCAACCCATATGAAACACATCCCCCTCACTATACTGCTCTTTCTTATCAGTTCCCTGCTGCGTGCTGATGAGATTCCGCCACTCACGCCCGGAAAGCCGATTGACTATACCAAACTGGCCATGCACCCGGATGATTGGAAACGCGAGGGATACAGCCTTGAACTGATACCTTGGACGGGCAAGAATGTAGTATTCCTCACCACGAATGCAGAGTTCGATCACAGCTTGATGGGCATCTGGGTATCGCGTCTCGATTCGGGCTGGAACGTGTATGCCAACCTCACCGGGCGACTACCAAAAAAATTCCATCAGATCAATAACAAGACCACCATCGCAGCGGTGCCATCAGGTAAAGTGACATGCGGATACGGCTGTGGATACATTAATGCGAAGGGCATTGAATTGGCCGGGTTCTACGATCACGATTACCCATCGCTGAAATCGCACCCCAAGGCGATGCCGCACTATGTGTTCTACGAGATGGGGCGGAATTTCTACACCTTCGGCAACCGCCATTCCTGCTTCACCACCGGGTTCGCCGTGTTCATGAAATATGTGTGCATGGACACGTTGAAGTGTGAGGATCCGGATATTCACTCACGAAACACGACTGAAGGCGTGGAGCAGCGCTTTGCCGCGAGCGGGCTGAGCTTCCTCGACATCTTTACGAACACGACGGGGAAGAACGAAAAGGCGCATCGTATCAAGGACGCACAAGGCAAAATGATTATCACTTCTGATATGTGTGATTGCTACGCCTCAGCGATGCTTCGTCTGCGGCGCGAGAACGGCGGCAATGAGTGGGTGAAGCGGTTCTTCCGCTACCTGGCTACATGCCCTGAGGCCGATTTCGCCACCGAAGCCGGAGCGCTTAAGCAGGGATGGAGCTGGCTGATCTGCGCCAGTATAGCCGCGAAGAAGGACCTCAGCCCAGTGTTTAGCAAAGAGTGGCATTTCCCCATGACGGAGGACCAGCGATCAATCATGGCAGAGGTAAAATGGAAGCAACCAGAGCTTACAGTAGCGTCGGTGGCGGATGCCTTGGCTCGCCCAAAGCAGAATAGGACCACAAGCAATAAGAATTGAAACACAGAATATAAAAATTAGGTTTCATTAATCCATCATTCCGAATCCATGCCGTTGTCTGGTGCGTTTCCCGCACCCTACAAAATGGAATCCCCGCTTTAAGGGATTGAAAAACATCTTTGGAGCGGATATGATGTGGTTCCGAATTGCCCCCCCTCACATCCATTTCGGAGGAACTGTCATGCAACGTTCAGGTTGTATTCTCGTACTGTTCGCGGCAGCGCCGCTTGTCCTGATTGGGGAAAGTCTTTGTCGAGGCCAAACCGCCCCGAATGACAAGAACACGGAACAAAGCATTATCGGCCCCTGGCGCGCCGATTCGGTTGCCTTGCTCTCGGAAAAAGGCGTAAGAAAGACATTGCCTATAAACGAACAACCGTTCAGCATTGTCATCACCGAGAAAAATTTGACCATGCGCGTGGGCGATCAGAAAGTCGCCGAAATGTCGTATACGATAGACGCGAAACAAACGCCCGCCGCAATCGAGATGCAGTTCCAGGACCAGGATATGTTGGGTATTTACGAACTGAAGGGCGATAACCTGAAGATCAGCCTGAACGACGGCAAAAAAGGCCGGCCAAAGACGTTCGGCAAAAACGACAACGATATGGTTCTGGTTCTCAAGCGATTCTTAGGCGGGCCGCTTTATATAATCAACGCCGACGGTAGCGACTTGCATCAGTTATTATCCATGCCCGATTATACCGATTGCAACTCTCCGGCCTGGTCGCCCGACGGGAGTAAAATCGCCTTCGATTCCTGGCGTTCGGTGTACGGCGAATCGCACGAAAAAAGCCATATTTTCGTAGCTAACTCCGACGGCAGTTCGCCAAAGGA
Organism: Thermoguttaceae bacterium; assembly: GCA_050012815.1. Taxonomy (GTDB): domain Bacteria; phylum Planctomycetota; class Planctomycetia; order Pirellulales; family Thermoguttaceae; genus JBEKIK01. Next base: position 1,782 of record JBEKGL010000203.1, on the reverse strand, counting down.
CCTGGGCGACGGCGCCATGCCCAGATGGTCCCCGGATGGGAAACAGATTTGTTATATCCGGTTTTCAGAATCGGGAATATGGATTGTAAACGCCGACGGCTCGAACTCGCATTTGATAGATTCAAATTATGGAAGCGCGGATTGGTCGCCGAAGAAAAACGAATTAGTCTGCACCTTCGTCGAATCGAGCAATGGGAATCTTCGCGTGCGTAATTTGGATTCCCAAGAAAGCCGTGTTCTGCTCACGAAACAGTATTCTTACATCTATTGGAGAATTTCCTGGTCGCCCGACGGAAAGTCGATCTGCTACAAAGGCCAACTGCCCGACGACACTGCCGAAATAGCCGTGGTCAGCGCCGAGGGGCAGGAAAAAGGGTTCATAATCTTGCTTCCCAACAAGGAAATATCGGGCGTAAAAAGCTTTGAAAACTATCCCACATGGAGTCCGGACGGCAAACAAATACTGCTCTCCATGCGGATGGAAGGCGATACTAACAATCAGTATTATCTTCTCGATCCACTCGGCAAATCGCCCCCGAAAAAGCTCGCCGGCCAGGATCCCTCGCGCAATTATTTCGACTCATCCTGGTCGCCCGACGGGAAAAAAATCGTGTTGTCGTCCTGGCCGGGAAATCCGGTGGAGAAAAAAGACCAAACCAAAAGCCTGATCCAAAGAATTTTGAGTTTGGAATAACATTACGTCCCCGGTTCCACTGTGCGGTTGGGATTTTTTTTGTCGTCGGCAATGCGCAAGTTGACCGGGCCGGAAACGTTCTCGACCGCGGCGCTGAATTCCTTGGGCGTGTTTACCGCCGTGCGTCCGACGTGTGTAATAACCATGCCCGGTTGCAGTCCGGCTTTAAGGGCCGGGCTGTTTTCGGCCACTTCGGCCACGATCACGCCTTCGTGTGCAAACTGCGACTGGCCCGCCGCCCGCGATTCGGTGTTCATCATTGCCGAGGGATACTCCACGCGCAGGCCGCGCCAAAGCGGATCGGGCGCGGTGACGATTTTTTTGCCCCGCACCGCGTACTTGGTCAGTTTAACCTCGACGGTCCGCGGGCGTCCGTCGCGGATCAGGCTCAGATGCGCGACCGCCTCGACCGGCAGTTTACCCACGCTGAGGACGAAAGAGTCGGCGTCGTGGATCGGCGTGCCGTCAACGGCGGTTATGATATCGTCGTTTTTCAGCCCGTATTTTATCGCCGGGGTGCCGGGAATAGTCTGTGCCACGCGAATGCCGTGCATTCCTTTGAGCACCTCCTGCGCGGCCAGGTTCGCCGGCTGGACGCCGAGGAAGCCGTATTCCACTTCGCGGCCTTGCTTTAGGGTTTCCACCGCGCGGCGGAAGGTCTGGTCCACGGGAATGGCATAGCCCGCCGCGGTTTCATAACCCGCCGCGGCCGCCAGGGCCACGCTCAGCCCCACCATCTCGCCTTTCAAATTCATCAGCGGTCCGCCGCTTGTGCCAAGGTTCAATTTGGCGTCGGTTTGGATCAGCGTGCCGAAATGCTGCAAGGTGGATTTGCCCGATGAATCCGACTCGCCTGGCCCGGCCGGGGCCTTGCGGGCGAGATTCGACACGATGCCCCAAGCGGCGCTGGCCTGTCCGTCGCGGGCAATGGCGTAAGGGTTGCCCAGCGAAACGACGATCTGCCCTTTTTTCAGTTCCCCGGCGTTGCCGAAGGTAATCGGCACGAGATCGGCGGCCTCGATGGACAGTACCGCCAGGTCGGAACGCGGATCGGCGGCCTTGATCGAAGCCTTGTATACCTTGCGCTC
>JBEKGL010000202.1:0-6921 GCA_050012815.1 Thermoguttaceae bacterium | reverse complement strand
GGCAAAATCCTCCTGCCCAAGCAGCTTGAAAGACTGAAACAAATCCTGCTCCAGGCACAAGGTTCCATGGCCTTGTCCGACCCGGACATTATCGCAGCCTTGAAAATTACCAGCGATCAACAAGATCAAATGAAAAAGATCCGCGAAGACGCTATGGAGAAATCGCGCGAAGAATTGTCCGGTCTAAGCGGTGCGGAACGCCGTACAAAAATGCAGGAAATAATGAAAGAAATCGACAAAAAAGTGCTAGAGGTCCTCACTTCGGATCAAGCCGCCCAACTCGAAAAGATGAAGGGGGCGAAGGTTGACTTCGATTTATCGACTATCATGCGCGGGCCGGGCGGCCGCGGCGGCAGGGGCGGTGCTGGCGGCGGCGGTGGTGCTGGCGGCGGCGGTCCCGGCGGCGGCGGTCCCGGCGGTGAAGGTGGCGCACCCCCTCCAAAGTCGTGGGCACGCCCCAACCAACAGCCAAAATACGCCTTTTATCAAGCGGCTGTTACACCGTTTGATCGTGACATAGTTCAGGATGATTTTGCCGGCCGAGAAGCGTAATGCGACTCGGCCGGCAATTTGAGAGAAACCTGTTTTCTATATATAATTAGGTGTTGTGATTTTTTAAATAACTGGGTGGCGAGTAATGGAAGCCGGCGAAATTCTCTTACGAAAAGGATTGCTCGACCACCGCCAATTGCAGCGGTCGCGCGAGGCCCAGATCGACGGCGCGCGGCTCGATCAGGCCGCCGTGCAATTGGGGTTTTTAAGCGAAGAGAAAGCCCTCCGCGCCCTGGGCGAGGAAGTGGGGATTGAATTCGTCGATCTGACCGAAACGGAAATCGACCTCTCTTTGCTGGAAAAGTTCCCCTTGCGCTTCATTCACCGCGAAAATCTGTTCCCCATCCGCCAGAACAACGGCACTTTGCTGGTAGCCACCAGCGACCCTTTCAATTTATATCCCCTCGACGAACTCAGCGTGGCCACCGGTTTGACCGTGGTGCCCATGTTGGCGGCGCGGGCGGAAATAGACAAGCTCATAAAAACCCATCTGGGCGTGGGTAGCGAAACCATCGAAGGCTTGATCGCCCAGACCGACGACCGCATCGAATTGCTCGATCAAATCGAAACCGACGGATCCGAACTTTCCCAGGAGGCCCAGGAACCATCGGTCGTGCGCCTGGTCAACGAGATCATCCTCGAGGCCCTGGAATGCAGGGCCAGCGACGTGCACATCGAGTCCATGTCCACGGGCATTCGCATCCGATACCGCATAGACGGCGTCTTGCATCCCCAGCCGGTGCCCCAGGAAATCAACCGCTTCCAGTCGGCCATTATCAGCCGTTTGAAAATCATGTCCCGGCTTAACATCGCCGAACGCCGTTTGCCCCAGGACGGCCGCATCCAGCTCAAGGTGGCCGGGCGCGAGGTCGACGTCCGTGTTTCCGTCATCCCCATGATCCACGGCGAAGGGATCGTAATGCGGCTTTTGGATAAAGGCGGCATGGATTTTTCCCTCGCCAAGCTGGGCATGGAACCCGATCTTTTAAAAACCTTCCGGGAACTGATCCGCCTGCCGCACGGCATCATTCTGGTAACCGGCCCGACGGGTTCCGGAAAAACCACCACCCTGTACAGCGCACTTTTGGAAATCCGCGACGACGAAACAAAAATCATCACCACCGAGGACCCGGTGGAATATCAACTCGACGGCATCAACCAGATACAAGTGCACACCAAGATCGGATTGACCTTCGGCACTTCCTTGCGGAGTATTTTGCGGCACGACCCCGATATCGTTCTGGTGGGCGAAATCCGCGACTTGGAAACCGCCGAAAACGCCATCCAGGCCTCGCTTACCGGGCACCTCGTGTTCAGCACCTTGCACACCAACGACGCGGCAACGGCATACACCCGTCTGGTCGACATGGGGGTGGAGCCGTTCCTGGTCTCCAGCACGGTCGAGGCGGTGATGGCCCAACGCCTGGTGCGCACGCTTTGTACGCACTGCAAACAGGCTTATTATCCCAAGCGAGAGGACCTGCCGCCCGATTTCCCCTTCGATCAACTGCCATCCGGAACGCCGCTTTACCGTCCGACCGGCTGCCGCCTTTGCCGGCACGTGGGATATTCCGGCCGGGTGGGCTTGTACGAACTGCTGGTCACAACCGAAAAAATCCGCGAACTGGCCCACGAGGGCTGCAACAGTTGGAAAATCGCAAAGGCCGCCGTCGAAGAAGGCATGCGCGGCTTGCGCCAAGACGGCTGGACCAAAGTCCTTGCCGGCAAAACCACGGTGGACGAAGTGGCCGGCGTAACCAAAGGACACATATCACAATAACAGTGGTTTAGCGATTAGTGCTTAGTGGCTAGTAAATAAATTACCATGAACATTAATTACCAACCACTAACCACTATCCACTATCCACTTTTTCATGACCGACTTCCAGTACATAGCTCGTGACAATACCGGACAAAAAATATCCGGCGTGATACAAGCCGCGGGGCGGCGCGAGGCCACGGCGGCCTTGGTCGCCCGCTCCTTGTTTCCCATGGAAGTCGGCGAGACCGTAAAGTCCATCGAGCCGAAAAAAGTCCGCCGCGTCCCCGGCCAATTGCTCTCCATCACCTTCGCGCAACTGGCCGATCTGCTGCATAGCGGAGTGCCCTTGCTCAGATCGTTGGAAGTAATCCAAAAGCAGACCACGCACGCCGGTTTGAATCACATCTTGGAGGAAATTCACCACCAGGTGGAAGAGGGCGCCACCTTGGCCGACGCCATGAACCGTTTCCCCCGGATCTTCAACGACATGTCGATAAGCATGATCCGCGCCGGGGGCGAGGGCGGCTTTCTCGAAGAAGCCTTAAGCCGCGTGGCCCAATTCACCGAAGCCCAGGAAGACCTGAAAAAACGCACCCTGGGCGCAGTGGCTTATCCCGCCTTTCTCTGCGTGGTGGGCGTCACCGTCGTAACCGTCCTGATTGTATATTTCGTGCCGCAATTCGGCGGCCTCTTCGCCCAATTGCGCGAGCGCAACGAACTGCCCGCGGTCACCGATTGGCTACTTGGCTTTAGCGATATTCTGCGGACTCACGGCTGGTGGATATTATTGGCGCTGATTGCCGGCGGTTGGTTCGCGCGGCGCTGGCTCAATACGCCCGCAGGCGGCATGTGGCGCGATCGGCTGCAATTGAAACTGCCCTTGGCCGGACCGATTTTCCAGAGTTTGGCCGTGGCCCGATTTTGCCGCATCCTGGGCACCATGTTGCGCAACGGCGTGCCCATCCTGCGCTCCTTGGAAATCTCCCGCAACGCCTCGGGCAACCGCGTGCTGGGCGAGGCCATAGGCGAAGCCACGGAAAATATTTCCGCCGGCCAATCCCTGGCCGATCCGCTGCGGGCCAGCGGCCGCTTTCCCCCGGCCGTGGTGGAAATGATCGCCGTGGCCGAACAGGCGAATAATTTGGAAACCGTGCTCTTGGACGTGGCCGATTCCCTGGAAAAAACCACCTGGCGCAAACTCGATCTGGCGGTACGCCTGATCGAGCCTATCTTGTTGTTAATCCTGGCCGCGGCGGTGCTGGTCGTGGTTATCGCCCTGTTGTTGCCCATGATAAGAATGAGTCAAGCTATATAATTTTACCGATAATGCACAAAACTATCCGGGAATTTCGGGGTTTTAAAATTAGCCCCCGCTATTCCTCGTTCACACGCTCCGGCGCGGGAACGCCATTAAAAGTTATACCAAAACCAGTAGAACGTATTATAATGAGGTTTGTTTCCCTGCACTTTTTAGTTCGGAGTTCCCAGTTATGAAACCCTATCGTCCCCGCCGCAGTCGCGGCTTTACGCTGATTGAAGTTTTGATGGTGCTGATAATTCTGGTGATTATCGCGTCGTTGGCGTTCAGTTCTTATAGTAACGCGCGAAAGACGGCGCAAATTAACGCCGCCAGAGCGCAGATTGGGTTATTGAAAACTCCCCTGTCCATGTATAATCTCAATATAGGCATGTATCCAACCAGCAATCAAGGTCTTCAGTCCTTGCGCGTTCCCCCAGGCGATTTACCAAACCAGGCCGACTGGCAGGGTCCATATTTGGACTCGGACGTTCCAAATGATCCCTGGGGACGCCCTTACCTTTACAGTTCACCCGGCCGAAATAACCCCGACTATGACGTATGGTCCGTGGGACCGGACGGCGTTGACGGCACCGCCGACGACATCGGCAACTGGTCTCTCGGACGGTAAGCATATCGTGTGCATCAATGGCAATAATCTCGTTCAGTTCGATTGGTTCCCTTCCCGGGCGCTGCGCCAGTGGTCGGGAGATGGTTAGGGTGAGGGTGGAACCCGGGGTTCAGGGTTCAGGGTTCGGGGTTCAGCAAAAAGGGTTCAGGGTTCAGGGTTCAGGGTTCAGGTTAGGGCTGGGCACTTTAGTGCCCAGTGCGAAACCGCAAGCGGTTTTACGCGCAATTCATCCCTCATCCCTCATCCCTCATCCCTCATCAGGCATAAACCGGGCAATAAATTGCCCGGCCCTTACTGCCCACTGCCCACCGTCCACTGCCCACTGCCCGCTAAGTTATTCCACTTCCCCGGTCCTTCGCCTCTCGTGTCGTGGTTTTACGCTCCTCGAAGTCATGCTCACGCTCTGCCTGCTGGTCATCATCAGTGCAATGGCCTGGCCGCAGTTGGAAAAAACTTTCAGCTATCAACGCCTGCGCAAGGCCGCGGATATTGTACGCACTCAGTGGTGCAAGGCCCGAGTCGAAGCCATGAAAATGGGCGCCATACGGGTGTTCCGTTACGAAATCGAGGGCAACAAATATCGCATCGATATGCTGACATCCGATCCCACCGCCCTGCTAAAAGGCACAACCGTCGATCCCGCATCGGTCGACAGCGTGCAATCCATGCTCGCTAATAACACGGGATCCTCGCAAAACAACAGCAACCTTAACGCAGCGTCGACTTGCCTCGAACAAATGCTGCCTAAAGATATTTTCTTCGTCTCCAGCCGGACCGGGGTCAATACCCTGACAGGGTCAATAACAAATGGTGCGTCAACTAATAATGCGTCCGCCATCGGCGACATGCCTTCCAGCGATGCGTTTGTCGCAAGCAACGTTGCTTCCGTCGGCTCCGGCTGGTCCGAACCGATCTTCTTCTATCCCGACGGGACTACATCCAACGCCCAACTACTGCTCAAGAACAAACAGGGCCGGATGGTAGAACTATTCTTGCGCGGTCTTACCGGGATTGTCACGGTTAGCGACGTAACGGCCGCGGGGGGACAAGGCAATTTATGAAACTATCCCGGATTTTGCGAGCATGTTTTTTATTTCAAATTGCAAATTGTAAATTTCAAATTGCAAATTGCATACATAAGTGGACCGATCGCGGCGGCCGGCGGACACCGCGCGGCGCGAAACCGCAAGCGGTTTTTTTCATCCTTCGTCCTTCATCCTTCATCCTTCATCCTTCTTCCCAGAAAAAGGCCGCCTTTTCCATCCTCGAAGTAATTCTGGCCCTGGCGATTCTTACCGGCGCGATGGCCGTGTTGGGCGAATTGGGCCGACTGGGTTTTCAGAACGCCAGGGCAACGCAAGACCTCACAAAAGCCCAATTGCTTTGCGAAAGCAAAATGGCCGAATACACCTCGGGCATTACCACGCCGTCAGCGGTTTCAGGCACATCGTTCGATGCCATCGACCAAGACACCAACACAAACATATCGTGGGTCTATTCCGTTGAAATGGAAACGATCGATAGCGACGGTTTGATCGCCCTGCGCGTAACCGTGACGCAAAATCTGCCCGGCACGCAACATCCGACGTCTTTCTCCCTGTCAAGATGGATTTTGGACTCAAGCCTTGGGGAGTCGACCGATTCAACTTCATCCGACACCAGCGGCACCAGCACCACGGGCGGCACCACTACTTCCACGTCCGGAACGGGGACGAGTACGACAAAATAGTATAAATGGCGATAAATTGTTATCGCCCGGGAAAAAAGGAGCTTTTACATGCGTCGACAAAACTTCGCCTTTACCCTTTTGGAAGTGATATTGGCCTTGGGCCTGTCAGTTCTGCTGCTGGCGGCGGTGGGAACTGCGGTTAATGTGCACCTCCGCCTGCTCGATTCCGGGCGCACCAGAGTGGAGGAAGCCCAACTTGCCCGGGCTATCTTGCGGATTATCGCCCAAGACTTGCAAAGCGCGGTCCCTTACAGTTCCACCAAGTCAAACTCTTCATCTTCAAGCGATTCGTCCGATTCGAGCACCGAGGAAGGCAACTCTTCGCAAAACAGTAATTCAAATGTGTCCGCCGGTTCGCGCGTCTCGCTGTTCACGGTCGCCATTGGCATAAGCTTAACCGGAGCCGTCGGCCAGTCCGGGCAGAGCGGCAAGAGCGGATCCACGACTAGTTCCAAATCCCCGACCACTTCCGGGTCTACTTCCGGGACTAGTTCCACATCCAAGAGCAATTCCAAATCCCCGACCACTTCCGCTGCCTCTACCACTTCCGGCACTTCCGGCGCCTCTACCACTTCCGGCGCCTCTACCACTTCCGGCACTTCCGGCGCCTCTACCACTTCCGGCACGTCCGGCACTTCCGGTACTTCCACCACGGATAGTTCGGACACCACCGACACCGAGGACCGCACCGGCGACATAGCCAATACCGGGCCGGCATCCACGCCCGGACTTTACGGCAACGCCACCCAACTCCAAGTCGATATCAGCCGTCTGCCTCGCGTCGACCAGTACATGGCCATCTCCATCCAGTCCGACGCGGGCATTACCGACGCCAGCCAGGCGAGCGACGCGAAAAATGTGGCCTATTACGTCATCAACGGCGGCGCCGCGTCGACAACGGCAGCGATGAATGGAACGAATGTTTTAAGCGGACTGGTTCGACGTGAAAT
>JBEKGL010000201.1:0-8699 GCA_050012815.1 Thermoguttaceae bacterium | reverse complement strand
CACGCGATTGTACGCGGCCGAATCCATGGGCCCGGTCAATGGACTTAAGCCCCCGTCGCCGAAACGATAAACCGTGGATAGATCGGCGTCGGAAACGGGCACTCGCACCAGAGTTTTGGCCCGGGCGAGAAAATCGGCAGTGAAATCGGCAGGCACGGTGCGGCAAACGGGCTCCGTCAATCCGCCATGCGGGGGCACTAGCGCGCTCATCGGCATTTCCTTTGGTTCGAGGACTTTTGTTGTCAGTTTTCAGTTATCAGTAATCAGTTTTCAGTTCACGGCGCTCAACTTTCAGCCTAAAGCCTAAAGCCTAATCAAGCTGACAGTATAAAAAGGACGGCCCGGATCCGCAATCGGTAAATTTGACTCAGCACAAGAGATCACGGCGCTATTAGAGACAAACCGGAGAGTGAAAGGTTTTTTCACCGTCCGCGTCGATCCGGCGGATCAGAAAAACTATGGCCTATGAAAAGTCAGAGCCGGGGCGTGTCGCCCCGGTAATTCCGCATCCGATACAGCCTGGCTCTGAGGAGAAACCTCGACAAAAACTCTATTCCCTATCCCCTATTCCCTTATATATGATACATCTGCTCGTCTTGTTCTTTGGCCCGTTCCAGCAATTCGGCCAAAGAAATATTTTGGAGCATCTGGCGTTCCACGGCCGCGACGTCCTGCCATGTTTTCATCAATACTTTAACGGCCGGGGAATCGGGCGAGGCGCTGCTGGTCTGTCCCTTTTCCTCGCTCGAACCCTCGATGACTTCCATGATTTGTCCGAGCGAAATTTCCTGAGGGGATTTTACCAGTTGATACCCTCCAGCCGCGCCACGAATGCTGGACACCAATCCGGCCCCTTTCAACTGAAGCAGTATTTGAACGAGAAATCGCGGCGGAACATCGTGCCGCTCGGCAATCCGCCGAATGCGAACTGGCTCGCCGGTCCCACATTGAGATGCCAGCTCCATCATCGCTATGCAGGCATATTCTGTTTTTGCGGAAATTTTCATCAGTTTCACTTGTTAAAAATGAATACTTACCAATTGAACTTATATAAATTATCAACTTATTGTTTACAAAATCAATTATACTTATGTTTGTGAACTATAGCAAGTATTTTGTTTTGTCACGATAAATGAATATCTGCCCTACTTGACTAATGATTTTCCCCCGGGCATTATTGCAAACAAGTCGTTTCCTCTATTTTGGACACTTAAATAACTGTAAAGGTGACCTGTATATATGAAAGAAAAGGCTTATTTGGCGGTGGACATTGGGGCATCCAGCGGGCGGCATGTATTAGGCCATTTTGATGGCCAACGCTTGCGATTGGAAGAGGTATTCCGCTTCGACAACGGCCCGGTCGAGGTCGTGGGCAACCTGCATTGGGACCTGCTTGGGCAATGGTCCCAGGTTTGCCAGGGACTACGCGTGGCTGGAAACAAAACCAATGGGCAGATCGTCAGCGTCGGCGTGGATACCTGGGGCGTGGATTTCGGACTCCTGGGTCGAAACGACGAACTGCTGGGCAACCCCTATCATTACCGCGACGGCCGAACCAACGGCATGATGGAAAAGGCCTTTTCCATTGTCCCCAAGGAAGAAATCTTCCAACACACCGGGCTGCAATTCATGCAGTTCAATACGCTTTATCAACTCCTGGCGATGAAGCTTTGCGGTTCGCCCATTTTAGACGCGGCCGAAACCTTGTTGATGATGCCCGACCTGTTCCACTGGCTCTTGACCGGCGTGAAAAGCAACGACAGCCCGGAACGGTGCTTGGACCGCTGCGGAAAAATCTTGCCGCCGAAACCTCTCTTGGCGCAATGCAAGTGGTTTTGCCCGGCACCCACGATACCGCCAGCGCGGTCATGGCCGTGCCCGCCTCCAGCCAACCAGGCAAGCGTCCGGATTGGTGCTACATCAGCCTGGGCACCTGGGCCTTGATGGGCATCGAGTCGCCCCGGCCGGTGGTGACCGATCAGGTGCTGAAATTGGCCTTTACCAACGAAGGCGGCGTGGGCGGAACTACCCGCCTGCTTAGAAATATCGCCGGACTATGGCTGGTGCAGGAATGTCGCCGGATATGGAACCAATCGGGCGGGAATCTTTCTTGGGACGATTTGAACAAACTCGCCGCCGCACAGCAGCCGCTAAAATCGTTTGTCAATCCCGACGCTCCCGAATTCCTCGCCCCCAACGACATGCCCGAGGCCATCCGAGCGTATTGCAAACGCACCGGCCAAAACGTGCCCGGGGAAAAGGGCGCTATTCTGCGTTGTGCCTTGGAAAGTCTGGCCCTGAAATTCCGATATACGTTGGAAATGTGCGAGCAACTATCCGGCGGGCGGATCGAAACCATCCACATCGTAGGCGGCGGCACTCAGAATCGGCAACTCTGCCAGTTCGCGGCCAACGCCTGCTCACGCCGCGTGGTGGCCGGACCGGTCGAAGCCACGGCCACCGGAAACGTAATGATGCAAGCCGTAGCCGCCGGCGACGTGGCCTCAATCGCCCAAGCCCGCGAAGTAATCCGCCGTAGCTTCGCCGTCGAACAGTACGAACCGAAAAATACCTCCGCCTGGGATCAGGCCTACGAGCGGTTCTTGAAGATCTTGTAACAGTTCAGCCATTTGCAGCCCCGAAGGGGCGAAAGTTCTCCCAGCCCAGGGCAACGCCCTCGTTGTTACACACAAGTTGAGTGAGGACTTATGTCCCAACCGCGAAGGTTGAATTCGATTGTCCCAACCGCGAAGGTTGAATTCGATTGTCCCAACCGCGAAGCGGTTGAATTCGATAGCCCAGGGTTGCTGCGCAGCAGCTACCCTGGGTGGCGAAATGGGTAAACAATTGAACCCTGAAAGGGTTCCGTAGTTTTTGCCGGCCTTCGTATTGCGAAAGGGCGTTCGGAAAGGGAAATCTAACGTGAAAATCGTTCCAGAACCCTTTCAGGGTTCACTGATTTACCTAAACCTTACCCCAGGGTAGCCGCTCACGCGGCAACCCTGGGCTAATTTCTGTAACCGCTTTGCGATATACGCCAAAAACGCCGCCAATTTGTGTGTAACAAGCACGGCGTTGCCATGGGCTGGGAGAACGTAGGGCCTTCGGCCCAAAAAACGCCGCAATTCCACTGAAAACTGTTTATTGAAAACTGTCTTCACCACCACTGCAACATCATTCCCAGGCGGTTAACGAAGATGATACTGCCTACTATTGCGGCCCCGATCGAGGCCACCAGCACCGCCCCGGAGCCGATATCTAGCGAATTGCCCAGGTGTGGATCGCTTTCGCCGGTAATGGCCTTGGCCATCGATTCCAACGCGCTGTTGAACATCTCGGCCGTAAGCACCATGGCAACGCAGGCCAGTAGAATACACCACTCGATCAGATCAACGCGCAGCACCACGGCGGCGACGATTACGGCGGCAGTCAGGAAAAAATGGACGAAAAAGCTGCTCTGTCCGCGCACGCCCGCCCTCACGCCGCGGAAGGCATCGCGGAATTTACGCGCCCAAGAACGTTCGGAAATCGGTTCCGGATCGAGCATGATTTTCAGTTGTCGGTTATCAGTTTTCAGTTCACAGTTTACAGTTTATGGTTTTCAGTGGGCAGTTATCAGTTATCAGTTTTAAGTTTTCAGTTCACGGTTTACAGTTTATGGTTTTCAGTGGGCAGTAAACTGCCCACCCCTCACTATCCGCTGTTTTCATCCTTCATCCTTCATTCTGAATTCTGAATTCTGAATTCTGAATTTTTATTCCAGTCCATTCGCTCCAGCCACTGGGATATGTGCCCCGCCGATGTTGGCCAGCCGGCTCTTAGGCAAAAAACGCGGTTCGATCGAGAACCCCACGCCGTAGTCGTTCCGCGAAGGATCGACCGTGAAGCTGAGATTCATCAGGAACGACTCGCCGATTCGGGTAATGCCGAATGTCTGGCCGATATTGCCTTCCTGGCCGAAGTCGTACGTCATGCCGAAGGTGGATATCCACTTGGGGCTCATCCAATAAGTGTATGAAAGCGAAATCACCCGGCTGTCCAGCGGGCCTTCGATCTGCCGAAAACCGAGGTAGAAACTGCCCCGCGGCGGACGGCTGAGAAAAGCCCCCACGCTGTACGTTTTTTGACCTTGGTAGAAGAAGTCGAAAATCCCGTCGGAAAGCAGCGTCAGCCGATCGCCCACGTGCCAGGAAAAATCGTAGTTTGCAAGTCCCGCCACCTGGCCGAAGTTGTCGCGGTCGGGATTGGGAAACAGGCTGACGTTGGTGTCCAACGTGATCCAATCGATGACGTGCTCGTTGCCGGGCGTGCCGCGCTTCGTCTGCCAGCGCTGCCGGGCGCCTAAGCGCACGACCGCCAGATCGTCGACCACTTCGGTGCTGGGCGCGGTGACCCAACTGCCCAGGCCCGTGCGCACGGCATAAAAACGTTCGTCCAACCACAGGGGAAAGGCGTTAGGCGGACTATTGTACGAATATATGCGAAAGCGGCGGCGTTCGGCCTCGACCGAATTGTCGTCCAATTGGTTGTACAGCGGCAGCATGTCGAGATTTTGATTCGAATCGGCAAAGGAGAACTCGGCCTCGAAAACCACCTTGTGCGCTATTCCGTTGACGTTGAACAACTCACTTTTTATCGAGGGATCGACGGACCAGACCGGCAAACTCGCCCGCACGCCGGCCTGCCCGTAGGCCCGGTTCAAGGAGTCGCCCTCGAGGTCCTGACCCCAGTGGGCCAATTCGCCCAAGGCGTAAGGCACGATTTTGACCACGCCCAACTGGAATGGCCAGTCGATTTCCTGCCTGGTCGAAAATACCTCGCCGTACCGCTCCGGCGCCGGCTGCACCAGAGCCGGCGTGGTGACTGTTTCCCAGGGTAAATAATAGAACGGCTGATCTTGCGGATTGGCCGGCGTATTGGCCGGGCGGAAGCGGGCGTATCCCGCCATGCTGTGTTCGTACCAGGTGAACGTATCGTTAAAAAGCGACTGACCAAGCCAAAAATGATCGGCCCGCGGCAACCATTCGGTCTCGGTAAAGAAATTGTTCAAGCGGAAGTCGGCCGAAAGGCTAAGCGAACGGTTTTCCTGAATTTGTTTTAATTCCAAGCCGGTGTTCTCGTCTTTCAAGGTGTCCCATTCGCGCTGGTAATAACTCTGCAAAAAGTTGCGATCGCTGATATAACCTAATTCGGCCGAGAGTTGCCAATCATCGGGCAGCATTTGCCGGTGTTGCCAGAACATCCGAAACCGATATTCCTTTTCAGGGACTAGATTGCTGCGGTCCACGCCCAGGTTATCGGTGCCATGGTCGGGAATGCCCCAATAATCGAACAGTCCGCCGACCTGCCCGGGCATCTCGAAAATGCCCGGAAGATTGTATGTGAAACTGCCGCCGGTGCCAAAACCCCTTAATCCCAAGTAGTCGAAACTGAACTCAAAATCGGTGCCGGGCGGGGGCTTTTTCACTCCCAGCAGCTCATATCCGTTCCACTTGGTCAGAATTTGCGTGCCGTAAACCCGATCGTATTTGGCCCCGGCGTGGCGGATGTAATGCGTCGGTTCCTCCAAATTGGTCGAAAGAACGGGCCAGTAAAACACGGGCACGGGTCCGATGAAAAGGAAATTGTTCGACGAGGTGGCCAACTTATTGTGCTCGACCAATTCCTGGTTCGTCTTCGGATCGAGCAAGACCTGCCCGGTGACGGGATCCATCATCGGGCTTTGAATGTCTTCAAATAAAATGTCGCCCGCCTGCAGCCTGTAGCCAGGCTCACCCATCCGGCTCGATGTGATGAACGTGTTATGGGTATAATAGCTGTCGCGGCCGGTCTGCTGGATCATCTCCGATTTCAACCGCAACTTGCCCTCGTAAGATGGAACGGGAGTGAGTATTTCGGCGTTCAGTATCGTGCCCGTGCGGTTGGGCACGTTATAATACATCCGCTCGGCGTAAATGGTGCGTTCGCCCTGTCGGAATATAATGTTTCCTTCCATGTATATTTCCAAAGGAGTGCGCTCGTCCACGAAACTGTTGCCGGAAAAATCGGGCATATCCTGGGAATTATTTAGAGGATTAGACGGATCCTGGGTTTTATTTAGAGGATTCACGGTCCAGACGACCAGCCGGTCGGTGGAAATGTCGATCGATCCCAACGCCCCCTCCGTATCGATCAGCATGTTCACGCCCCCGCTGATAACGCCGATACACATATTCCCGCCGCGCGGATCGGGCTTCCATTCGGGTTGGCATGGCACGTCGCCGCGGGGAAATACGCGAACCCGCCGTACCCGCACATTCTGCAACTCCTGTTGCAGATTCTGGGCCGGCGGCGTTTGAATTACTTCAGGATGACCGGCCGGCGCGACGAACTGCGCCGGGCGGACTTCGCTCCGCGTCACCGTGTCGGCCGAAATCGGATTGCGGCGCTCCATCGCACGCTGGTAAATCGGCGGCATCGCCGTCGGCTCGCCGGAAACCTGAGCGGCATACACCTGGATCTCGCGATTAGTCGTAAACCGCCCCAGCCAGGTCTGATCTTTTACTTTTGCCGGCGCGGACGGACCGTTTCGCGCCAATTCCACGTCGCCTTCCAAATAGGCGATTATTTTGCTCTCCGACCGTTCAGCTCCATCGGCCCGCTCGATCCACAGCAATGCCTCGCGGCATCGCGCATCGGCAGCGCCCTGCTGGATGCGGCAGTTGCCGCTGAGCAACCAAACGTCATAAGAGCCGGACGTCCACCGATTGGCCGCATCGGCGCTTACGGCGATCGGATCGCTTCGATTCGGCTCGGGCAAATCCACCTCGCCTCGCGCGGTCGCTGCAACACAAGCAACAATGGCCGCAACCAACCAACCGCATAAGAAAGATTGCAAATTGCAAATTGCTGATATTAGTTTGACAAATGATAAATGATGATGATGATTTAGTGGCGAGTGGACAGTGGGCAGTGGGCAGTTGGCAGTGGGCAGTCCTGTACTCTGAACCCTGAACCCTCTCCTCGCTTCCCGACCATGCTGCGCATGGTGCCAGGCCGCGGCTAAACTGTCCGCTAAACCCAGAATCCTGAACCCTGAACCCTGAACCCTGTTCACTGCCCACTGCCCACTGCCCACTGTCCACTTTTGCCTGCAATTTGCAATTTGAAATTTGAAATTTGAAATTTGCAATTTATTCTCTGCGCGCGCGGTTTCCGCGCTAGCGCACAGTTCCTGCTCGGCGCATTGGACATCAACCGGTCTTTCAGGCCGTGATTTCAGCAGACAAACATCCTTGTCACGTCGGGCCGACCCCTGAGGGTCCGCCCGAGTTGAAGCAGTAGCACGTTGAATGAAAAGTCGTTACGCGAAAAGTCGCCTATTCCAGGCGGGCCAGATTATATGAACCCCCGGCCTTAAGATCAAGGTAGGTTCCAGAGGTTTCCAGAAGTCGCAACCTCTTATTGCATAAGACGTTAAGCAGGTTCGTTTGTTTGATATCTAACAAAATTACTATTATCCGTCCACCCTTCAGCAGGGCATGGCCGCTTTTAAAATTGTGCTTTAGTAATGTTTTTCCGATATAATTCAGCAGTCGATTCGCCATTAAACGGAAAACAATATCAGTTTAAACAACGTAAATTAAAGAAGATAATATGAACACCGAACCCAAAACAGCGGATAATATACTTTTGGCCAAGGTTGTAGACACTGCCGAATTGATAAAGTATCAGACCGGTGCAATCGTCAGCCGAACTCTGATCAAGAAACCAACCGGCACGGTTACTTTATTCGCTTTTGACGCCGGACAGGAACTCAGCGAACACACCGCCCCGTTCGATGCCTTGGTTCACGTTCTCGATGGCGAAACAGAAATAACCATAGCGGCCAAACCCCTACGGCTTACTGCCGGCCAAATGGTCGTTATGCCCGCCGGAAAACCCCATGCCGTCAAGGCCGTTAAACAATTTAAAATGATGCTGATTATGATCCGGGAAGAGACAACTTAGCGATAAACATCTCGTATATGTCCCACAAAAATCATTTTTTTCTTTCCGCGAGATATTGCCGGAAGGGTTTTGAAGACTCATTGCGCCGTTTGGCAATCAAAGTCAAATCGAGCAAATCCTCGCGAAGTTCCTTATCTTGGGCAATACCGGCAAGAACAGCATTCTGTTCACGTTTGGGTAGGGCCCTTAACGCGGTTAAAAAAATTTTCGCAGTCGCTTGTGTCCCAGACATAAGATCATCTCCTCCGGTTTTTATACACGAATCGTTCTATTTCAATTGTAATTCGCTATAGATCACTCCAAAAGTGCTATTTTCCTAATAAAATGTCTCGATCTTGCTTCATTTTTCCATCCCGGGTACTATGAATCAAGACAACCAGCCGGAAATATTTACGGCATTTACGCAAATTAACCATTTTAGCAAAGGTCTTGCAATGAGTTCAGTTTTCCAAAGTAACCCCCGTGTCCGTCGTTTTTTCCGCATGGCATTGTTTATCGCTCTTATAGCCGGTTGTCTTGTCCCGGCCGCGTGGGCCGATCCCGTTGGTCCCAGACCGGAGGACCGCCAGATCACCTTGGGTGTCAGGAATCTACTGCTTCAAGAACACCTTTCACGTCATCCCTTGGACAAGGAGATGGCCGCCCGGTGGATGAAGACCTTCCTGAAATCCTTGGATCCGATGAAGGTTTATTTTTATCAGTCCGACGTG